>JAJFFA010000147.1 GCA_021776885.1 Planctomycetota bacterium | reverse complement strand
CGACCTGGCCCTGCGCATGAACACGTTCGGCACCGCCCTGGCCGGCGTGTTGCTGCCCATGCTGGCCGGCCTGATCGCCAGCCACGGCACCGAGCGCGCCGCGCGCCGCATGGTCCAGCTCGGATCACGAACCGTGTGCATCACGTTCAGCTGCGTCCTGCTGCTGCTGCTGTGTGAACGCCCGCTGGTGCGCTGGATCCTCGGTCCCGAGTTCATCCACGGCCCGCGCATCTATGGCCTGATGCTGGTCGGAGTGTTCCTGCAGACCCTGGGATACATCGTCACGCCCTGGCAACGCGCCCAGGGAGACTTCCGCTCCCAGCGCCGCGCCTATCAGGTCGGCGCGCTCTGCATGGGCGCCGTGGCCCTGGTCTGTATCCCGATCTACGGCGCCCTGGGCGCGGTCCTCTCCGTCCTCGCGGCGCGCTCGGCCGAGCTCGTCCTCCTCGCCCAGGTGGTACGCCGTACCCCGGCCAGCCTGCTGCCCCGCTGGCGCGTCGCTGCTCTGGGTCTGATGCTCCTGATCGTCGCTACCCTCGCGGGCGCAAACCTGGCCACAGGAGCGAGCGCATGACGGAGCGCCTGCTCATCGCCTTCGGAACCTGGGTCGCCGTGGGCACGGGGCTGTCCCTCTGCCGGCGCATGTCGCCGCTGCACTTCTTCGTGCTGCTGCTCGTCGCCACCGGCCTGATCGGCACGTTCTATCCCCTGGCGTCGCTGCTGGTCGAACCCCTCACCTGGCGCAACATCGGGCACCTCGACGACGAGACGATCCAGGCGGTCGAGCTGGACTACATGGTCTTCGCCTGGGGCATGCTGCTGGCGGCCTTCATCGCGGCGAGCAAGGGCTGGCTCGTCCCGGATGCACCCGCGGAGCAGGTCGCGCGCCGTTCGTGGGTGCGCTACCGCGACGGCATCGTCGCGCCGGGCCTCCTGTTCAGCGGTGCAATGCTCTACGGCCTGTACGTGCACAGCGTCGGCATCTCCGCCCTGACCAACAAGGCGGACTACGCCGAGAAGTACCTCCTCTCGACCGGCCTCGGGCCGCTCTCCTTCGGGCTGTGGATGATGATCCTGGGCTGCCTCTGGGCCGAGGCCAGCCAGATGCCGAGCCGCCACAAGCTGGCCTATCGCGGGGCGGCCCTGGCGATCGGGATCTGGTCCATCGTCTTCATCTCGGTGCGCACCAACGCGGTCGTGCTGTTGATGGGCTACCTGCACATCCTCGCCGGACGGCGCGGGATCGAGCTGCGGCGCATCCGCATCAGCCTGGTCGTCGTCCTGATCCTGGCCTACATCGGACTCGAGGGCTTCTCGCTCTACCGCGGCACCACGAGCCGCAGTGCGGGCGAGGCCATCGAGATCATCATGAGCCGCGGCGAGACCACCCTGGCCAGCGTGGTCGGCGGGTCGGAGCTGTCGCACCCCTTCATCACGGCCGTCGAGGTCGCCGCCAGCCGCGAACCAGCGGAACTCGCCGGCAGGAGCTACCTGGACGGGTTCCTGGTGCTGATGCCGCGCTTCATCAATCCCGACCGCCCACTGGCCCTCTCGCAGGAGTTCGTCCAGACCTACTACGCCTGGGCTGCAGCCCGCGGCGGCGGCACCGCCTTCAGCATGCTGGCCGAGGCCTGGCTGAACTTCGGGCCGATCCTGGGCGCCGGCTTCGTGGGCTTCGCCATCGGCCTGCTGATGCTCGCCGTCGAGCGCCACCGCGCGACCCACCGCCGCGGCGTGCTGGCACGGCTCGCTCCCTACCTGGTCTTCATCGTCGTGGTCATTCACCGCAACGAGTCAGCCAGCATCCTCAAGTTCCTCTTCGCGTCGGGGGTGGTCGTGACCGGGATGTGCATCGCTGCACAGCTCGTCTGGTCCTTCACCCTGCGCGTCCGCGGTGGCGACGTGAGTGGAGGTCTCTCGCGACCTGGCTCCGACCCCCGCCCCCCCGCGCCTGCCGGCGGCAGCGCCTGATCCAAGAACGATCGCCATGTGTGGAATCAACGGATTCGCGAGCATCGAACCCACCCCTCAGGAGCGCGACGGCGTACGCCTGATGAACGCGCGCATGACCCATCGTGGTCCGGACGACGGGGGCGACGTCGACCTGCCCTTCGCGACCCTGGCCATGCGCCGGCTCTCGATCCTGGACATCGAACGCGGACGCCAGCCCATGGCCAGCGCGGACGGACGCTTCCAGCTGGTCTACAACGGCGAGATCTACGACAACGACGCCGAGCGCAAGCGCCTGATCCAGCGCGGCGCCACGTTCCGGACGACCTCCGATACGGAGGTCCTGCTGCAGCGCCTGATGCGCGATGGCAGCGCGGCCTTGCCCGAGCTCAAGGGCATGTTCGCCTTCGCCCTGGCCGACACCCACGACGAGTCCCTGCTACTCGGCCGCGACCCCATGGGGATCAAGCCGCTCTACTGGTTCCAGGGCCCGAAGGGCGAGCTGATCTTCTCGTCGGAGCTGCAGAGCCTGCTGCAGCACCCGAGCATCCCCCGTCGTCTCGACCACGCATCCCTCGAGATGCTCCTGCACGACCGCTACGTGGCCGATCCCTGGACCCTGATCCAGGGCGTCCAGCAGCTGCCGCCGGGACACTGGCTGCGCTGGAAGGCGGGCAAGGTCGAGCTCGGCAGCTACTTCGAGTTCCGCATCCAGCCCGACGAGGAGTGGCAGCGCGACGGCATGGACGGTGCCGCACGCATGCTGCGCGACATGCTCGACCGCGTGGTCCGCTCGCAGCTCGAGGCGGACGTTCCCGTGGGTGTGCTGCTCTCCGGAGGCGTGGACTCGTCGACCGTCACGGCCATGGCGGCCCGCGCCCGCGCCGAGAGCGGGAGCTCACTGCAGAGCTTCTCGATCGGCTTCACCGACCCGGCCTACGACGAGAGCTCGATCGCGCGCGAGGTCGCGGAGCACCTGGGCACCGAGCACCACGAAGAGATCGTCGAGGACGGCGGCTTCGACCTCGAGTTCTTCGACAAGATCCTCGACCACGTCGGCCAACCCACGGGCGACACCTCGATCATCCCCACCTGGATGGTCTCGCAGCTCGCGGCGCGCCACACGAAGGTCGTGCTCTCCGGTGACGGCGGCGACGAGCTGTTCGGCGGCTACGACCACATCCAGTGGGCCGCGCGCGTGCGCCGCACCAGCGACATGACCTCCACCGCCATGCGGCGCCTGGGCCGGGCCGTGCTCGAGCGCGCCCTGCCCGCCACCCCGGCGCTCCTGGCCACCCCGGCGCGCCGCGCCGTCAAGGGCCTCAACGTCTCGCTCTTGCCCCCCGAGGACCAGCTGCGACGCCTGCGCTGCCTGTGGACCCCGACCGAGATCGGCGACCTGTGCACGCACAAGGGCGCTGGCAGGCTGCTGCGCCCGGACTGGCGCGGCGAGGCCCCCTCGCTCAACGGGCTCGAGCCCGAGGAGCAGGCCATGTCCATGCTCGCCACGACCTTCCTGCCGGGCGCGATCCTGACCAAGGTCGACCGCGCCAGCATGGCCGCGAGTCTCGAGGTCAGACCGCCGCTGCTCGACCAGCGCATCGTCCAGCTGGCCAGCTCCCTCCCCCTGGGACTGAAGATCCGCAAGGGAGAGCGCAAGGCCGTACTGCGTGAGGCGGGCCGGCCCTTCCTGCCCGCCTCGATCTACGCGCACAAGAAGCAGGGCTTCTCGATCCCCCTGCAGCGCTGGTTCAACGCAGACTTCTGGGGCCTGTTCGACGAGGTCTTCGGGAGCGGCAAGCCCGGGGCGGGCCTGTTCAAGCCCGCGATGCTGCAGAAGACCGTGGCCGAGGCGCGCTCGAACAGCGCGGACTCGACCCGCGTCTCCGTCGGCGCCGCGGCGACGCGCGCCTGGATCCTCGCCTCCGTCGGCCGCTGGATGCAACGCTACGGAGTGCAGTCCGTTTGAGCCCGCGCTCCGAACTCTGCCTCGTCGGCCCCCTGCCGCGCGAGGGCGCCCCGCTGGGCGGCGCGGCCGTCTCCTTCGCGGAGATGGTCGAGCGCTTCCGTGCCAGCCAGCGCTTCGATGTGCGCGTGGTCGACACCACCCGCGCCGCCGCTGCGAGCGCGGGCGGCGCGCGCCGCGCCCTGGCCGAAGGCTCGACCCTGGCGCGCACCCTGGCCCGCGTGCTGGCGCGCTCGAAGCAGCCCCGAGCGGTCCTCTTCAATGCCTCGTCCGGTGGCCTGCTCCAGGCCGGCCCCTGGGTCGCCCGCGCCGCGCGCCTGGCCGGGGCGCCCCTCGGCGTGCGCGCCTTCGGTGGCTCCCTCGACCTGTTCTTCGAGCGCACGTCGCCCCGCGTCCGTGCCCGCGCACGGCGCACGGTCCTGGCCGCCCCGCTCGTCGTCCTGCAGACCCGGCACCTGTGCGAACGCATGGCGCAGGACATCGCCCGGACGACGCGCCTCGAGCGCCTGCCCACCACCCGCGACCTCGCCCGCCCCGCGGGTGCACCCCTGGCCCCGCGCTGCCGCCGCTTCCTGATGCTGGCCCAGATGCGCCCCGACAAGGGCGTGCCGCTCGCGCGCCAGGCGCTCGAGGCTCTGCCCGCGGATGTCAGCCTGACCCTCTGCGGCCCGCAGGTCGCCAGCACGACGCCCGACCTCGTGCGCTCCACGCAGCGCATCGACTATCGCGGCTCGATCGAGCGCGACGACCTGGCCGCCACCCTGGCCGAGCACGACGCACTCCTGTTCCCCAGCACCTACGAGGGCGAGGGCCTGCCCGGCGCCGTGATCGAAGCCATGCAGTGCGGTCTGCCGGTCATCGCCACGCGCTGGCGTTCCCTGCCCGAGCTGGTGGAGCCCGGGGTCTCTGGCCTCCTGGTCGAACCCGACTCGCTCTCCGACCTCGAGCACGCCATGGGCCGGCTCGTCGGTGACGACACACTCTTCGGCGCCCTACGCGCCGGCGCCTTCGTACGCGGCGACTCCCTGCGCCCCGCGGGATGGCATTCGAAACTGGAAGACTGGGTGGAAGAACTCTTCGCGCAGACGCGCGACGGGCAGGACGCCACCCCCCGGAGGAGAGCTGGATGACAGCGTTGATTCAGGACCTGGACACCGAGCGCGACCCCGACGCAGGCACGCCCCAGCGCATCGCGCGGCTGGACGAGAAACTCTACCCCGGGCTCTCGGGCGGCTGGGACGACCGGCTGTTTCGCAGCGCCGTCCTGAAGGACCTGGCACCCGAGGCGCATCTGCTCGACGTCGGCGCAGGCGCCGGGATCGTGCCGGAGATGAACTTCAAGGAGCACGTCACCTTTGCCGCCGGCGTGGACCTCGACCCGCGGGTCGAGTCGAACCCCTTCCTGCACGAGGGTCGCCTGGCCAGCGCGGAGGAGCTGCCCTTCCCCGACGAGCACTTCGACGTGCTCGTGTCGGACAACGTCCTCGAGCACCTGGCCCAGCCCGAGCGTGTCTTCGCCGAGGTGCGTCGCGTCCTCAAGCCAGGCGGTCGCTTCCTGTTCAAGACGCCCAACAAGCGCCACTACATGCCCCTCGTGGCACGCCTCACGCCGACCTCGTTCCACCGCTACTGGAACCGCCGGCGGGGCCGCGATCGAGAGGACACCTTCCCGACCCGCTACCGCGCCAACACGCCGGAGTGCATCGAGCGCCTGGCCGCCCAGGCCGGCCTCGAGCCCGTACGCATCGACCTGTTCGAGGGCCGCCCGGAGTACCTGCGCTTCCACCCCCTCGCGTACCGCGTCGGCTGGCTCTGGGAGCGCTTCGTCAACCGCTTCCAGTTCACGCGCCGCTGGCGCGTCCTGATCGTGGGCGAGCTGCGCCGGCCGCCGGCCTAGCCCGATCTAGCCATGCGGATCCTGTTCCTGTCGGACAACTTCCCGCCCGAGACCAACGCGCCGGCGAACCGCCTGTACGAGCACGCGCGGCACTGGGTCCGGGCCGGGCATCAGGTGACGGTGGTCACCTGCGCACCGAACTTCCCCCAGGGCCGGGTCCACGCGGGCTACACGAACCGCTGGTACGCGCGCGAGGTGCTCGACGGCATCGACGTCGTGCGCGTCAAGACCTACATCGCGCCCAACGCCGGCTTCGCCCGGCGCATCCTCGACTACCTCTCGTTCATGCTGGCCGGCTTCCTGGCCGGCCTGCTGCAGAAGCGCCCTGATGTGGTCGTCGCCAGCTCACCGCAGTTCTTCGCGGCCGTGGGCGGCTGGGCCCTGGCCTGCGTGCGCCGCTTGCCCTTCGTCTTCGAGCTGCGCGACCTGTGGCCCGAGTCGATCCGCGCCGTGGGCGCCATGCGTGAGGGCCGCCTGCTCGCCGCCCTCGAGGGCCTCGAGCTCTTCCTCTACCGGCGCGCGCGCTGCGTCGTCTGCGTGACCGAGGCCTTCCGCGAGAACCTGATCAGGCGCGGCATCCAGCCGCAGAAGATCCGCGTGGTGCGCGGTGGAGTGGAGCTCGAGCACTACGCCCCGCGCGAGCCCGACGCGGCCCTGGCCAGCGAGCTCGGGCTCGAGGGCAAGTTCGTCGTGGGCTACCTCGGAACCCACGGACTGGCCCACGCCCTCGAGAGCGTGCTCGAGGCCGCCACCCGACTGCGCGAGCGCGACGACATCCGCTTCCTCTTCGTCGGCGACGGCGCGGCTCGCGCAGGGCTCGTCGAGCTGGCGCGCGAGCGCGGGCTCTCGAACGTCCTGCTGCTTCCCCCGCGCCCCAAGTCCGACATCCCGGCCCTGTGGAGCCTGTGCGACTTCGCCCTGATCCACCTGAAGGACACGCCGCTGTTCGCGACGGTGCTGCCCTCGAAGATCTTCGAGGCCATGGGCATGGGTCGTCCCCTGCTCTACGCCGGTCCCGACGGTGAGGCCGCCGCCCTCCTGCGCCGGACGGGCGCTGGAGTCGTCCTCCCGGCGGAGGATCCGGACGCCCTGGCACGCTGCGTCGAGCACCACGCCGACTCGCCCCAGGCCATGGAGCGTCTGGCCCTGGACAGCTTCGCCGCGGCTCCGGACTTCGACCGCGGGCTGCAGGCGGGACGCATGCTCGAGGCCTTCGCCTTCGCGGGCGACCTGGACCTGGATGAGGGCGAGCTGCCCGAGGTCAGTCGCCACCGTCCGGCTTCGGCTTCGTCTCCGGCTCCGGCGCGAGCTCCCGCCCCAGACGCCGCATGCGCAGCGCCGCCGGCCCCCCTGGTGCAGCCGGCGGAGCCGGGGCCGCCTGCTCCTGCGCCACTGCGCGGGAGCGAGACCCCGAGCCGGCGCTCCTGACGCTGCGCCAGGGCTCGAGCGGATCGGCGCGCGTGGGCGCCTCGATCGGCACGTCCTCGAGCCGAGGGATCGCGGATGTGCTCTGCACCAGGGCTGCCTGCGACGGGCCCTCGGTCGAGTCTGCCCTGGGGAGTCCGCCCGGCACTTCGTTCAGCTCCGCGGACCGCACGGATTCCGAGTCCAACGCCGGGGGCGGGGACGCGGGCGCGGGCGCGGGCTGCACGGCGCGGGCCACGTCCGGGGACACCGGGAAGGGTCCGGGGGCGAGGGCCGCCCGGGCACGGCTCGGCAGCTGAGCGAGGGGGATCAGGTCGCGTGCGGCCGCGACGATCAGCTTCGAGTGCAGGTCGACCAGGCGCACCTCGAGCCGCAGACCCTCCGGATCGCCCTCGAACTCGGCCAGGGCCACGTGCGAGGCCCGCGCGGCCCCATCCGGCTCGTAGTCGAGGTCGAGCACGTGCATGCGACCGCTCAGGGCCAGCACGAGTTCGCGCCGCAGCTCCTCGGCCAGGTCTTCGAAGGCCGGCCCGCGCCCCACCCGGCGCCAAGCCTCGGTCGCGGGCAGCTCGCGCGCCGCGACCTCGGAGACCTCGACCCGCATGGCGGATAGGTCGGCGCGCAGTCCCGCCTCGTGGGCCAGCTCCTCGGCCAGGGCCTCGATCGAGGCGCCGTGGGCCGCGCGGGCCCCGCGCTCCCCGCGGGTCGTCGCGCAGCCGGCGACGAGACCCAGCCAGAGGACGCCACCCAGGGTCAGGGTCGTGCTGCGCATGGCTCTCACCTCAATGGGACGCAAGGTAGCGGTCCAGGTCTTCGACGTAGGGCATCAGCTGCGCCGGTTCACCGTCCCAACGACTGACGAAGCGCTCGAAGGAGACGCGCGCATCGTCCGTGCTCCCGCGGTCGATCGAGTGCTGCGTGCGCACCAGGTCGACCCACGGCGAGCGACCGTCGACGGCCTCGAGCTCGCGCGCCAGCTGGGCCGAGAGCTCCGGCGCCGGCCCGGCCTGGTTCGAGCGCTCGAGGAACAGGGCGTAGACCAGGGCCTCGCGCACGGCGCGCGCGTCCGGATAGCGATCCCTCATGAAGCGCAGGATGCGCGCCGCTCCCTCGGCCTCCCCCGCTTCGTAGCGGCCGCGGGCGTCATCGAACAGCACGGGGTAGAGCAGGTCCCGGGCGCCACCCGTCTTGGTCGCGCGCGAGAAGAGGTCCACGGCCTGGTCCTCGTTGCCCGCGTCCAGGGCAACCACGATCTCGCTGCCGATCTGGCGCGGCGGACCGAGGGGAGTCGCCATGCAGGCGGTCAGGAGCAGGAGCAGGACGGCCGGAGCCAGGGCGCTGAAGGTCTTCATCACGGATTCTCGTGGGACAAGGGGTTGGGTCGATGCCGCGACCCGTCGGTGAACTGGATCTCGTCGACGTGCACGTCGAAGCCGTCCGCCACGCGCAAGTAGCGCAGCACGAAGCCGCGCACCTCGCTCAGCTCGCGCCCGGCGCGCTCGAGGGCGGCGCGCCTGCGGGCGATGACCAGCGCCCACTCGGCGCTGGGGATCAGGGCGGCGAACAGGAAGACCTCGTCGCGGGCGAGCACGCTGCGGCGCAGGTCGCGCAGGGGCTCGGGGAGGCGCTGGTACTCGTAGGCGAAGAGGTCGCGGTACTGGCGGAAGCGGCTCGGCGGCGGTCCGTCGACGGCCTCGACCCGCGGCGCCCCTGT
>JAJFFA010000146.1 GCA_021776885.1 Planctomycetota bacterium | reverse complement strand
GCGCGCGGCATGCTCGCCGGCGAGCTCGCGCGCCTGGTCGAGCTGCACCCGAACCTGTACGTCGAGTGCGCGGCCACGCGCACGCCGGAGGCCCTCGAGGACGACCTTCCGCACCTGGCCCCGCCCCTCGAAGGCGCCTGCGCCGGTCTGCCCACGCGCGCCGCCGCCCCCGACTCCGCCCAGCGCTCCCTCGCCCGTCACCTCGACGACGGCGGTCAGGCCGCCCTGGTCCTGGCCCTGCCCCATGGCGAGTCCGCCGCCACCTGGATGCGCCTGCGCACGGCCCTCGGCGGCCGCGCCCTGCGCCTGCGCGTGGTCGACCTGGCCGCCGACTACCGCCTGCGCGACCCCGAGCGCTACCAGGCGGCCTATGGCAAGGAGCACCCGGACCCGGGCCAGCTCCAGGAGTTCGTGTACGGGCTCCCGGAGACCCACCGTGCCGTCCTCGCGGACGCGGCCCGCGTCGCGGCGCCGGGTTGCTTCGCGACGGCCCTGCAGCTCGCGGTCCTGCCCGCCGCCCGCGCCGGCCTGCTCGACACGTCGTCGCCCTGGTTCCTGTCGGGCGTCACGGGCTCGTCGGGCAGCGGCAACACGCCCAAAGCCACGACCCACCACCCCCACCGCCACGGCAACGTGTGGGCCTACGGTCTCGACGGCCACCGCCACGAGGCCGAGCTGGCCCAGGCCCTCGACACCCACGGGATCGAAGCCCCGCTGCACTTCCTGCCGCACTCGGGGCCCTTCGCCCGCGGCATCCACCTCAGCGCCTGCCTGCCCCTCGCCCAGGCGACGAGCAGCGCGGAGGTCCAGGGCCTCTACCGCGAGTGCTACGCGGCCGAGCCCTACGTGCGCGTCACCTCGCGCGCCCCGGACCTACGCCGCGTCGTCGGCTCGAACAGTGCCTGTGTCCACGCCTGGGTGCGGGGCGACGCGCTGCACGTGCTGCTGACCCTCGACAACCTGATCAAGGGCGGCGCGGGGCAGGCCCTGCAGTGCCTGAACCTGATGTTCGGCTGGCCCGAGACGACGGGGCTCGCGCGCTCCGGGTTGGGGGTCTCGTGAGCGTCGCCCCCCACGCCCCCCACGCCCCCCACGCCCCCCGGCACCTGGCCGAGGAGCTGCGCGCCTACCGGCGCCTCGACCTCGACGTCGTCCGGGCCGAGGGCGTCGAGCTCGTGCTGGCCAGCGGCGCGCGCGTGCTCGACCTGTACGGCGGCCACTGCGTCAACTCGCTGGGCGCGGGCGACCCCGGGCTGGGCCGCGCCCTCGCCGCGCAGTGGCAGCGGCTCTCCTTCACGACCAACCTGCTCGAGCACGCGGCGCGGGGCGAGTTCCTCGCGGCCTTCGGCGCCCTGCTGCCCGCCCTCGGGGGCGGCGACACGTGGCAGGTCTTCTGCTCGAACAGCGGCGCAGAGGCCAACGAGAACGCGCTCAAGCTGGCCCTCGCCGCCAGCGGACGCAGCCAGGTGGTCTGCTTCGAGGGCGGCTTCCACGGCCGCAGCGCCGCCGCCGCCGCCGTCAGCGACAAGCCCGCGGCCTTCCCCCACGCGCCCTTCGACGTCGTGCGTCTGCCCTGGTCGGACAGCGCCGCCGCCCAGGCCGCCATCGACGCGCGCACAGCGGCCGTGATCCTCGAGCCGATCCAGTCCCTGGCCGGGGTGCGCGAGCCCGCGCCCGGGTTCCTCGCAGGCCTGCGCCAGGCCTGCGACGAGGCCGGCGCGCTGCTGATCTTCGACGAGGTGCAGACCGCGAGTGGACGCCTCGGGGTGCCCTTCGCGGCGCAGCACTTCGGCGTCCTGCCCGACGCCTTGACGACGGCCAAGGGCGCGGCGGGCGGCCTGCCCATCGGGCTGACCGTGGTCCGCGCGTCCCTGGCCCAGCGCTGTCCCGAGGGGCTCTTGGGCTCGACCTTCGGCGGCGCTCCCCTGGTCCTGGCCGCGGCCGCCGAGGTCGCGCGACGCGTGGCGGCGCCCGGCTTCCTCGAGCAGGTGCGCGCCAGCGCCGAGGCCCTGCGCGCCGCGGCCCGGGTCGGCCCCGTGCGCGCCCTGCGCGGCGCGGGCTTGCTGCTCGGCCTGGAGCTCGAGGCGGGACACAGCGCCCGCTCCCTGCGCGAGCGCCTGCTGGCCGGCGGCGTCCTGACCGGCCTGTGCGACGACCCGCAGGTGTTGCGCCTCTGCCCGCCCCTGACCCTCGAACCCGAGCACGCCGCGCGCTTCGGCGCGGCCCTGCGCGCCGCCTGTGCCCTGGAGCCGAGCGGATGAAGAGCCTCGTGCACCTGGGCCAGCTCGAGCGCGACGCCCTGCTGGACCTGATCGCCCGCGCCGGGGAGCTGCGCGCCGGGGCCGCGGCCGAGCGCTTCCCGGGGCGCGCCCTGGGGCTCCTGTTCCTGGCCAGCTCCCTGCGCACCCAGGCCTCGTTCCAGCGCGCCGCAGGCCTCCTGGGCCTCGACCTCGTCCAGCTGTCGGGCATCTGGCAGCTCGAGGCCGACGACGACGTGGTCATGGATGGCGAGCGCGCCGAGCACGTGCGCGAGGCCGCGCGCGTCCTCTCGCGCTACGTCGACGTCCTCGCCGTGCGCGCTTTCGCCGGCATGCGCGACCTGGCGCAGGACCTGCGCGACCCCGTCCTGCACGCCTTCGCGCACCACGCCGAGGTGCCCGTGGTCAGCATGGAGAGCGCCCAGTGGCACCCCTGCCAGGCCCTGGCCGACGCCGCGACCCTCGACCAGCACCACGTCCCCAGCTCGGGCAAGTTCGTCCTGACCTGGGCCTGGCACCCGCGCGCCCTGCCCCACGCGGTGGCCAACTCGACCCTCTGCATGGCTGCGCGGCGCGGCATGCAGGTCGTGCTGCTGCGGCCCGAGGGCTACGACCTGCCCCAGCACGCCCTGGACGCCGCACGCGACGCGGCCCGGGCCAGCGGCGGGTCGCTCGAGATCACGGACGACCGCTCCAGCGCGCTGCAGGGCGCCCAGGTCGTCTACGCCAAGTCCTGGGGCAGCCTCGAGCACTGGGGCGACCCCGCGGCCGAGAGCGCGCGCCGCGCGCCCCTGCGCGACTGGTGCGTGCGCCCCGAATGGCTGAGCCCCGCGCCGCGCTCGAGCTCTGCCCTTTTCATGCACTGCCTGCCCGTGCGGCGCGGCGTCGTGGTCGATCCCGCGGTGCTCGACGGACCCCACTCGGCGGTGATCGACCAGGCCGAGAACCGACTCTGGGCCCAGACCGCCCTGCTCGAGGCCATCCTGGCCGACGTCGCCCGCGGGTCCGAGCCCGCCCGACCCACCCCCACCTCCGCGCTGCACGAGGGACCCCCCCGATGATCGATCTCTTCTCCGCCGCCCCCCACGTGCGCATGCACGCCGGCCAGACCTTCGTCGTCAAGCTCGGCGGCAGCGCCCTCGCCCGGCCCAGCGCGCTCAAGGCCCTGGCACGCCAGGTCGCCCTGGTGCACTCCCTGGGTTCACGCCTGGTCGTGGTCCACGGCGGGGGTCCCCAGACCAGCGACCTCGAGCGCAGCCTGGGCGGCGAGCCGCGGGTGATCGACGGACGCCGCGTCACCACGGAGACAGGGCTGCGCGCCCTGTGCATGGCCACC
The DNA here is from genome assembly GCA_021776885.1 of Planctomycetota bacterium. GTDB lineage: Bacteria > Planctomycetota > UBA1135 > UBA1135 > JAJFFA01. Next base: position 538 of record JAJFFA010000146.1, on the reverse strand, counting down.
GCGGGCGTGCTGACCCCCGCCGTGGTCTCGGCCCTCGATGCCGCCGGGGTTCCCGCGGTGGGCCTCTCCGGCGCCTCGGCCGGCCTGCTGCGCGCTGTGCGCCGGGCACCCGTCGAGACCAGCGAGGGTCGCGTCGACTTCGGGCTCGTGGGCGACGTGCGTGGCGTGGACGCGGCCCCCCTCTGCGCCCTGCTCGATGCGGGCCGCGTACCCGTGCTCGCGCCCCCCGCCTCCGATGGGAGCGGGGGACTCTTGAACGTCAACGCGGACATCGCTGCCGCGGCCCTCGCGGTCGGCCTCGGTGCGCGCAAGCTGGTCCTCGCCACGGGTGCCGCCGGCATCCTGGGCGACCCGGCCGATCCGCGCACCCTGTTCTCGGCCCTGAGCCTGGCCGAGCTCGACGCGATGGACGCGGACGGCTCCCTGCAGGCGGGCATGCGCGTCAAGGCCGCCGCGATCCGCGCCGCCCTCGAGGGCGGTGTCGAGCGCGTGCACGTCGTCTCCGGGACCGACGAGGATGCCCTGGTGCGCGAGCTCT
>JAJFFA010000145.1 GCA_021776885.1 Planctomycetota bacterium | reverse complement strand
GGGATCATCCCCGCGTCCCGCGCGCCCTCGAGCAGGGTCGCGATCTCACCCACGGCGGCCTCGAGCGGCAGACCGGGCGGCGGCGTGAAGAGCAGGGTCACCGAGCGCTGCCGCCCGGTGCGGTTGATCTGCGGCGGAGCGTTGCTGCGCTCGAGGCGTGCCAGACTCGAGAGGGGCACGACCCCGCCGCGGCCGGTGGCCAGGGGGGTGTCACCGATGCCGTCGAGGGCGTGCTCCTCGAGGGCGCTCTGGGCGATCAGCTTCAGGTCGATGGTCTGACCTCCAATGCGGTACTCGCCCACGAAGGCCCCGTCCCCCAGGGAGCGCACCACGGAGCCCAGCTCGGTCGGGGTCATGCCCACCTCCCCCAGGCGCACCAGATCGGGCACGATCGAGAGCTCGGGTCCGGGCAGGTTGAAGTTGGCCGGGTCGGGCTGGATCGTGAACGGACCGAAGGCCTGGACCAGCTGGCCGTACACGGCTCCGGCCGCCGCCGAGACCTGGTCCAGGTCACCCCCGGAGAAGTTGATCTTCACGGCCGAGCCGGTGAAGCCGCCCAGCTGGAACAGGGGCACCTGGAAGGCGAAGGCGATGACCCCGGGCGCCATCTCGGCCCGCGTGCCGTGCTGGAAGAGCGGGATCAGATCGACGGCCCGTTCGGGGTCGTCGGAGATCCCGCCGTGGAACATGACCCCGTCGAAGCTGACCGCGAAGTAGTTCTCGACCGGCGCGGGCACGATCGGCTCGCCCGGCGCCATGGCCGCGAAGTCGAAGGTGGGCACGGGCTCGAGCTGCGCCACGGCTTGCTCGCGCTCCGGGCTCCCGGGCTGCGTCTGCGCCGCTTCCCAGTAGGGGCCCAGGGTGGTCTCGATGCGGCCCGCCAGGGTCTCGAGCTGGCCGATGTTGTAGCCCGGCGGCGGAACCAGCAGCCCGAACACGAGGTTGCGGTTGCCCGCGGGCAGGTAGTCGGAGGGCGGCAAGAGGCGCCAGGTGCCGTACAGCGACGCGCCGGTCATGGCCGCGACCAGGCCGATGCGCAGCAGCAGGCTGCCGGACAGGCGGTAGATCAGGCGTGAGATCGCGGCGGCCAGCCCGCGCTCGCGCTGCGCTTCCGAGGGCGGCGCGTCCTTGGGCTTGAGCAGGCGCGCCGCGCTGGTCGGGATCACCGTCACGGCCACGACCAGGCTCAAGCTGACCGCCGCCACGATAGCCAGGGCGATGTCGCGGAAGAGCTGTCCGGCCTCCTCGGCGATGAGCAGTATCGGGATGAAGACGACGACCGTGGTCAGGGTCGCGGCCAGTACCGCGCCGAAGACCTCGCGCGCCCCGTCGAGGGCGGCCTCGCGCGGGCGCTTGCCCAGCTCCAGGTGGCGGTAGATGTTCTCGAGCACCACGATCGCGTTGTCGACCACCATGCCCACCGCGAAGGCCATGCCGGCCAGGCTGATGACGTTGATCGAGCGCCCCAGCGCCACCATGACCACGATCGCACCGACGACCGAGATGGGGATGGCGATGGCGACGATGGCCGAGGTGCGCAGGGAGCGCAGGAACAAGAGCAGCACGGCGATGGCGATGGCGCCCCCGAGCCAGATGTTGCTCTGCACCAGGGCCAGGGCATCGTCGATGTAGATCGTCTGGTCGTACACGACGCTGAGCTCCAGGCGGCCGTCGAGCCCCAGGCGCCGGGCCTCGGTCTCGAGCAGCCCGCCCGGGGCGTTCATCTCGACCAGCGCGGCCTTGAGGCCGTCCATGACCTCCATCACGTTGGCGCCAACCTCCTTGGTCGCGTTGATGGCGATCACCGACTCGCCCCGCGAGCGCACGAAGCTGGTCGGCTCCTTGTACGTCTCGACCACCGTCGCCACGTCGCCCAGGCGCACGGGGCCGGCTTCGGTCTCGAGCACGACGGTGCGCTCGACGTCGCGCACGTTGGTGTACTGGCTGACGAGGCGCAGGCGCACGTCGGACTTGTCCTCGCTCAGGGCGCCGGCCGACATGTTGCGGTTGGTGCCCTGGATCGCCGTGATCAGCTGCGGCACCCCGAGGCCGTAGCGTGCCAGGGCGCCAGGCTCGAAGCGGATCTGCACCTCGCGCTCGCGGCCGCCGAGGACGCCGACCTCGCTCATGCCCTCGATGCGCTCGAGCACCGGCTTGATGCGGTCGTCGGCGAAGTCGTTCAGGGTGCGCACGTCGAGCGCCGGGTCCGTGGTCGAGAAGGTGATCCACGAGATGTAGTCGCGCGTCTCGGGGTCCGAGGCCTCGATCACCGGCTCGTCAGCGGTCTCCGGCAGAGTCGGTACCTCGCGCAGCTTGTCGGAGACCTCGCGCAGGGCGGACTCCTTGGGCGTTCCGACGGCGAACTCCAGGCGGATGGTGCCGACCCCCTGCTGCGACGTGCTGGTCATGGCCTGCACGCCGGCGATGCCCTGCAGCTTGTCCTCCTGGGGGTCGACGATCTCCTGCTCGACCTCGAGCGGGCTGGCGCCCTCCCAGCGCGTGACCACGGCGATCACCGTGTCGTCGACGTTGGGCGTCAGCTGGATCGGGATGCGCTGCAGGGCGATGAAGCCCGACAGGATCACGAGCAGGACGCCGACCGTGACCGTGACCGGCTGGCGGATGGCTGTGGCGATCCAGTTCATTGGGGCGAGTCTCCGGCGGCGTCCTGGGGCAGGAGCGGGGTCATGGGGAACAGGCGCTCTCCGCCCTCGGTCACGGCCAGCTCGCCGGGCGCCAGGGACGCCGCACGCACGACCGCGCGCCCGCCGCTGCGGAAGAGCACCTCGACGGGTACGGCGAAGGCCAGGGGCGGGCCCTCGCCCGTGCCGCGTGCCACCCACAGGTAGGGCCCGGCGTCGTTGCGCAGGAGTGCGTCGCTGGCGACGGTCATGTGCTCGCCCGCCGCACCCGTGGGCACGAAGGCACTGACCGACATGCCCGGGGCCAGTCCGGCGACGGCCTCGGCGGGCAGGGTCGCGACCAGGGAGAAGGTGCGCGCGCGGGGATCGACGACGGGGATCACGCGGTACTCCGTCAGGGAGAGGGGCGCGCCCGTGGCGTCGACGATGAGCTCGAGGGGCCCGCGCTCCGCCGTCACCGCGCCCACGTAGCGCTGGGGCACCTCGACCCAGGCCTCGAGCTCGGAGTCGGAGAGCAGCTCGACCACCGCTGCCCCCACCGTCAACCACTCGCCCAGCTCGATGCGGCGCGTCACGACGATGCCGGCGAAGGGAGCGCGGATCTGCATGTCCGCGACACGCTGCGCCAGCTCCGCGCGGCGCGCGGCGATCGTGGCCAGGTCCGCCTCGGCCCGGGCATGCTCGCTGGTCGCCACGCGTAGGGCGGTCTCACGGTCGCTGACCTCCTTCTTGTTGGCGGCGTCCCGTGTCGCCAGGGCGCGCACGGTCTCCAGGTCCAGGGCGGCCTTGTCGAGCTGCGCCTGGCGCATCTCGATCGTGGCCTGGGCGGCCAGCGCCTGGGCCTCGAGCACCCCCAGCTCGAGCCCGAGTCGAGTGTCCGAGAGCCGCGCGAGAACCTGGTTGGCGGCGACCCGCGTCCCCTCCCGCGCCGTGAGTTCGACCACGCGGCCGGCCTCCTCGCTCGCCACCTGGGCGAAGCGCATGGCGCGCACCTCGCCGGTGACGGCGCGGCGCTCCTGGACGCTCTCGAGGCGCACGGCGTCGACGCGCACGGGGGCCGGGGGCGGCCCCTGCCAGGCAAGGACCGACGGGGCGAAGAGCAGCAAGCAGGCCGGAAGGGACAGGGTCATCGGGAGTCTCGGCGGGGAGCAGAGTTCAGGGGGTCGGGAGCCACGTCGGCCAGGGCCGCGCGGATCTGTGCTTCGTTGACGCCCAGCCCCTTGAGGGAGAAGCGCGCCACGTGGTCGGCGATCTCGAGCAGGCGCTCGGGGCGGAAGACGTCTTCGCCCTCCTGGCGTGCGAGGAAGGCCGGAAAGATCAAGTAGTGCAGGAGCTGGGCCAGGACGCTGCGCACGCAGTTCTTCACGTCACCCGGGGTGAGGCGCGGAGCGATGACGGAGACGGCGCGCTGGAGCATCTCCTGCTGAGGCCGGACGAAGTGCTCGATCACCGCGTCGAGGGCCTCGCTGGGCGAGACCGCCTCGCGCAGCATGAGCCGCCCGCAGCTCGACAGTTCGCGCGATTCGACCAGGCGTGCGAGAAAACCGCGCAGGAATCGGACCAGCTGTCGCACGGCGGCCGGGCGCGAAGCCGGCGCCTGCTCGAGCTCGCCCCAGGAGTCTCCACTCTGCTCCATGGCGCGCCGCACGGTGGCCAGGTAGAGGTCGCGCTTCGACCCGAAGTGGTAGCTGATCGAGGCGATGTTGGCCTGGGCCTCGGCCGAGATCTCGCGGATCCCTACCGCCGCATAGCCGCGTTCGGCGAAGAGCGTCTCGGCGGCGTCGAGCAAGGCCTCTCGGGTCGTGCTGGGCGAGGTCATGCCCCGCAGGGTGCCGTCAGGGTCGCTTCGAGTCAAACGATCGTTTCAATCCGATGTTTGAATTGGGTCGGCGCCCGCAGCCCGACACGGAAGCGGTGCAACCCGTTGCGCGGCGCTGCAGCGAGAACGAGCGCTCGAGCGAACGCACATTCCGCAGCCGTCCCGCGCCCTCGAACAGCGCGCGAACGAGCGCGAAACCCGGCGCGGGTTGGGCGCTACTCCACCGCGGTTGGCCCGGACCGCCTCACCCCCTCGACCTCATCTACCCGGAGGCATCCATGCGCTTCTCCCGTGCTGGCGCGCTCGCCCTGTTCGCCGTCTTCTCCGCCCCGCCAGGGCTCGCCCTTCCCGCCGCCGCACCCCTCGCCGCACTTCCCCTGCTCAGCGCACCCCAATGGTCGGATGATCCGGCCACGCCCCTGGTCGTGGACGACCGCGCGGGCACCCAGGTCGCCCCGCGCCTGAGTACGACGCCGAGCGGCGACACCTGGATCACCTGGCTCGATGCCGCCGAGGGTTACGACCTGCGCATCAGCCGCGTCACCGACCAGGGCGAGCGGCTCTTCGCGAGTGGCGGTGTCCGGGTCGCGGACCTGAGCTTCCCCGTCGCGCCCGCCCACGACCTGGCCACCTTCGCCAGCTCGGGTGAGGAGGCGGCCCTGGTCTTCCTCGATGACCGCGGCGGCGACGCCGAGCCGCGGGTGACCCTGGCGCGCGTGCGCAACACGGGCAGCCCGCAGTGGGAGGCGACCTACTCGAACGGGACGGTCGCGGTCGAGCGCCCGCTGGTCGCCCCCCTCGCCGACCAGGGCGCGGTGATCGCCTGGACGCGGGACGGCACGGACATCGTGCTGCAGAAGGTCGACGTCAACGGCCTGACGCGCTGGACCCAGGTGCTGCAGCCGCCCAGCGGCGCGTACCTGGGCCTGGACCTGGTCGGCGACGGCCTGCAGGTGGTGCTCTCGATCCTGCACCGCACGGCCGGCCCCACGAGCCCGCAGCAGCTCCTGGCCCAGCGCTTCAATGCGGCCGGCCAGGTGCTCTGGGGTGAGGAGCCCAGGGCCATCTTCGACGGCGGTGAGGTCAGCCCCGACGGCCGTCCGGCCCTCGCCCTCGACGCCGCCGGAACGACGCTGTTCACCTGGGCCCACGGCTCCCCCGCCCGGGTGTCCGTGCAGCGCGTGCGCGCCGACGGCAGCGAGCTGCTGCCCCACGACGGGGTGGCCGTGACCGAGGTGCACGAGCGCGACCAGCGCGCTCCGCTGCAGCTCTTCGACCCCCTGTCGGGGGAGCAGATCGTCGTCTGGCGTCGAGACACCGGCGCCGGCGCCCGCGCCCTCTTCGCCCAGCGCATCGGCCCCGCCGGCGAGCGGCGCTGGGGCGGACGCGGAACGCGGCTCTTCGCGGACACCGAGAACTCCCTGCGCAGCGTGCGCCTGAGCCTCCACGCGGGCGGCACCTCGGTCTTCTGGATCGAGGACGACGGGCAGCGCCAGGAGCGCCTGCTGGCGGCGCGGGTCAGCCGCGCCGGCGTCGCGGACCTGGCCCCCTACGCGCTCTCCTCCCTCGACCAGCCCAAGCAGGACCTGGTGGTCGTGCGCGGCGAGACGGACTTCTCGATCCTGGCCTGGAGCGACGCCCGCAGCGACTGCGGAGACATCGTGATCCAGAACGTCCAGCCCGACGGTCACCTGGGAGACTTCCTGGGCACGCCCCTGTGCTACGGCGCGCAGTGTCCCTGTGGCAACTTCGACTCGGGCGCGGGCTGCGTCCACTCGGCGGGCCACGGCGCCCGTCTCGAGGCGCGCGGCGCGCTCAGCGTCGCGGGCAACAGCTTCGAGCTCTTCGCGGACGGCCTGCCCCCGGGGGCGCCGACCCTGTTCTTCTACTCGGCGCGCAGCATCGCGACCTTCACTGACGACGGCAGGCGCTGCGTCGGCGGCCAGATCCGACGCCTGCGGCCCAGCGCCCTGAGCGCGGCGGACGGCAGCCTC
>JAJFFA010000144.1 GCA_021776885.1 Planctomycetota bacterium | reverse complement strand
CGCCGGCGGAGTTGTGGCAGATGCCGCAGACCCCGGGGAAGACGAAGACGTTCCTGCCGCGGGCGGCGCCCGGGTCGCGCGGATCGGCGGAGAAGACGCTCTCGTCGACCCGCCCCAGGGACAGCATGAAGGCCTCGAGGGCGTTGAGCTCCAGGGGCGTGGGCAGGCGGAAGTCCACCCCCGGCACGCGCCCGAGGGTGCGCGGGAGGTGCTGGCGCACGGCTCCCAGGGTGAACTCGCGCAGGCTGCCGCTGCCCGGAGAACCGTCCCCCGCCCAGCCCACCAGGTGGGTCTGCGGCTGATCCAGATTGGGGGCGGGGCGGATGGTGCGCAGCAGGCCGCGCAGGTGCTGCACGCCGCGCATCACGAAGCGATTCGCCAGGTCGTCGAAGCCGTCGAGGTTCTCGACGATCAGCCCGAACTCGCGCATCAGCACCGGGTTCTCGAACACGAGACCGCCGTTCTGGCTGGCGTCCAGGGCCGGGACGTACTCGGCCACGAAGAGCGGGTCGCTGGCCGGCAAGCCGGCGATGAAGGCCGGGTCCAGGGTCAGGTCGTTCTCGGCCGGATGGCAGGTGCCGCAGGTGCGCCCGTTGCCGCCGAAGGTCTCCTCGAAGAACAGGCGCTCGCCCAGGGCCACCAGGCTCTCGACCCGGGTGCCGTCGACCGGCGGGGGTTGGCCGGGCCCCCCGAGGGTCAGCCCGCCCGACGCATCGCGCCCGCCCAGCCCCGGCGACGCGACCAGCAGGGTGCCGTGCAGCGGGCCACACCCCGGCTCGACGAGACACAGGCTATCGAGCTCGAACCCGACCAGAGCCCCCTCGAAGGGGACGACCAGGCGGCCCGCACCGTCCGTGAGCTCCAGGTCGGCGACGCGCAGGGCACGCGCGCCCTCGCCGGCGGGCTCCAGCCAGACCTCGACCCGTGGGCGCGGCCCCAGCCCCGCGACCTCGAGCGTGAGCCGCGTCGGCTCGACCACGAGCCGCCCGCGGGCGGCCGTGTAGGCCATCGAGCGCCCCCTCGACCAGCCCAGCTCGAACGCGCGCGGCGCCCCGTCCAGACGCTCCCCGAGCAGCCGCACGACGGTCTGCGGATCGCCCAGGATCGGTCCCGCGTAGCGCTCCCCCTCGCCGCCGCTCCCCAGGGCCTGGGCCGAGAGCGCAAGCAAGGCGCCGAGTGTGCGGAAGTGAACGGTGGGCGGGGCAGAGCGCAGTGCGGAGACCATGGGCAGCAGTTCGTCAGGGCGTTTGCGGGGTGGTCCACGCGGCGCAGCAAGCCGCGTTCCGTCGCGCGCGCCCGCCCCGCCCCCGAGCGCTCACCGGACGGCCCTCAGAGGCTCTCGCGCACCTCGCGCAGCCAGCGTCGGCGCGCGCGGGCGACCAGCAGGGCGCCGCGGGCGGCCAGGGCCAGGGAGGGCTCACCCGAAGCGAGCACGGCCCGCCGGGCCTCGCGCAGCTCGGCCAGGTGCTCGTCGAGCTGGCGCTCCACGCCATCCAGGAACTTCCGCCTGCGCGCCGGAGGCAGGACCTCGAGGAACAGGACGCGGGTCCGGACCGGGTCACTGGAGATGCCCACCGCGTCGTCGGGCAGGGGCGGCGTCAGCCAGGCTTCGAGGGCGCGCCGGCCGGCGGTAGTGATGCGGTACAGGCGCGTGCCGCGCCCGTCGCGGTCGGCCTTTCGCGAGCGCAGCAGTCCAGCGCGCTCCAGGCGCCGCACCGCGGGGTAGATCGCCCCGGCGCTGCCGCTCCAGGTGGGCGTGGGCGACTCCAGGAAGCTCTTGCGCACCTGATAGGTCGAGCACGGCCCGTCGCGCCAGACCACTCCCAGGGTGGTCTGTTCGAGCTCCGTCAGGGAAACCGTCAGGGGGCACCTCCAGGTGGATCGGGGCAGTCGGCGGAACTTTCGTGGCCGCGCTTCTCACTCAGGATAGTCCGATTCGTACTATGGAGACAAGCCCCGAGCCGGAGTCTTCGATGCCCCACCTGTTCACGATCGTCCCCGCTCTCCTGATCCTCGTCCCGCCCGCGCAAGACGCGACCCCGGACGCGAACCCGGACGCGACCCGGGACGTGACCCGGGACGCGCAGCAGTTCGATGCCACGCCCGGCGCCAGCGAGCTGCTCGAAGAGATCGCGCACGTGCCCTTCGATCTGTCCGGCGGACGCCCCGTGCCCGTCGTCGAGGCCATGGTCAACGGCCAGGGCCCCTTCCGCTTCTTCTTCGACACCGGAGCCAGCGCCTGCGTGCTGGACTCGGGCTTCGTGGCCGAGCTGGGGCTCGAGACCACGGGAACGATTCCCCTGGGCGACCCCACCGCTTCCGCGCGCATCGAGGCCGACGTGGTGCGCCTCGAGACCCTCGAGCTGGAGGGGATCTTCTTCGAGGACGTCCCGGCCGTCGCCTTCGACCGCAGCGCACTGGGGGGAGACGTCATCCGCGGGGTGCTCGGCCTGCCCCTGTTCCACGAGCACCTCCTGACCCTGGACTACGCCGGGAGCCGACTCATCGTCACGCAGGAGACCCTGCCGGAAGACGGAGAGGGCGTGGTGCCCTACTCGGGCGAGCTCCTGCCCGAAGTCACCTTCCGGATCGGCGCACAGGAGAACGTCCTGCACCTCGACTCGGGCTCGCCCACGGGCTTCACCCTGCCCACGGCACTGGTCGAGACGCTGCCCCTGAAGGACGAACCCGTGCTCGCCGGACGCGCGCGCACGGTCAACAGCGAGCTCGAGATCTGGAGCGTCCAGCTCGACGCGACCCTGGTCGTGGCCGGGATGGAGTTCGTCGCCCCGCGCGTCACCTACAACGACCGCCTGCCGCGGACGGTCCTCGGGTATCAGGTGCTGAAAGACCTCGAGCTCTCGATCGACCAGCGCAGTCGGCGCGTCCGCTTCGCTCCCCTGCGCGCCGTGGAGGCGTCCACGAAACGCTAGCGCTAGTGGGGTGGGCCAGCTCGTTCCCTTGCTCGGAACGGGGGGCCGCATCGAGGGCGCGTTCGAGTTCATCTCGAAGAGGCGCACCGAGCGGATGCGCCCGTGGTGGAAGTAGCTCTCGTCGCGGTCGACGTAGCCGCCGACCACGAGCGGGGCCGAGGCCGGGTAGAGCACGTCGCCGCTCTGGACGCGGCTGGTCGCGTCCAGCTCACCGTCGACGTAGCCCAGCGCCCCAGCTTCGTGCTCCATCCCGGCGACCTGGTCGACACGGGCTCGGACAAGCAGCACTGGATCGACGAGTTCTTCGCGAGCATGAAGCCGCTCTTTTCACCTACAGCAACGCCCAGTTCTTCCTGCTCGACTCGAACCGCGAGGTCGGACCCGGGACGGAGCAGTACGCCTGGCTCGAGGCGCAGCTCGCGGCCTCGAGCGCCGAGTGGAAGATCGTCAGCTACCACCACCCGGCCTACACCTCGGACGGGTTGTCGCTGATGACGACGAAGGCGAACGGCACCCCGGCCTCGGGAGACGGCGTACGAGGAGGGTCGCTACTACCACCTCGTCTCGAGCTGCGCGCCTTCAGCGACGAGGGCGAGCTCTTCGACACCTTCACGATTCAGAAGCCGTAGCGTCGGCCGAGCCGCTCGACCTGCAGCCACTCGTAGAAGAGCAGCACGGCGACGAAGGGCAGGCACGGCAGGGTCAAGAAGGCGCTCAGCCCATGCAGTAGGCTGTACCACCCCACGACCGCGGAGACCTGGAACTCCTCGCCGTGCAGTGGCGCCAGCCAATGCTCGCCTTCGTAGCCCTCGGCGAGGAACACGCTGCCGCCGAGGATCAGGTACCCCAGCCACCAGCTGGCCAGGTTCAGGAGGTACGCGAGTCCGACCAGCCGCCCGATCTGCAAGGACTCGCGACGCTTGGCGTAGGCGCGAACGGTGTCTGTGTTCATGGTCCGCTCCACTGCGTCCAGCCTAGCAGGTGCACCGGGCGAGGGCGGCTTGTGGCCAGCGCAAGTTTCACCGACCATGCAGGCATGAGAACCGTCCTGACCTTGCTCCTCACCTTGCCGCTCTGCCCCCCCACCTTCGCCGCCCAGAGCTGTGAGCTCGACCACATCGCCGATGCCGATGGCGCGGCCCAGCGCGGGGCGGCCCTCGCCGCGTCCGACGACACGGTGCTGCTCGGCGCGCGCGGGTCGCTGCACGTCTCGGTTCGGGAACGGGTCGGGACGACCTGGGTCGAGACCCAGCAGCTCAGCGCACCCTCCGCCCAGCTCTTCGGGTCTGCGCTCGACGTCGAGGGCGACCTGGCAGCGATCGGTGCCCCGGGCAACGGCTCCATGGCGCCGGGTGCGGGGGCGGTCTACGTCTACGTGCGCAGCGCGGGGAGCTGGCAGCTGCTCGAGATTCTCTTCGCGCCGGACGCCGCGGCGCTGGACGGCTTCGGGAGCTCGATCTCGCTCTCGATGGGACGCCTCGCGGTCGGCGCGCCCGGTGACGACTCAGGGGCGGGCAGCGTGTACACCTTCGTGCGCGGACAGAGCGCGATGCGCCCGGAGGCCAAGCTCAGCGCGAGTGACGGCGAGCCGGACGACGCCTTCGGCTTCGCCCTCGACCTGGGCGGGACCGGGCTCGTGGTCGGCGCCCCCGGGGACGACGACGCTGGCGCCGAGGCGGGGGCGGTCTACGTCTTCGAGCGCCTGGGCCAGACCTGGATCGAGGCGGACAAGCTCACCGCGAGCGATGCGCAAGCCGACGCGCGCTACGGCCACGCGGTGACGATCTCCGATCCCCTGGGCTCGGTGTGGTTGGCCTTCGTCGGAGCGCCCTTCAGCACCTCGAACGGCCCCCTGAGCGGCACGGTCTACCAGCTCCAGGGCTTCATCGGCGCGGGGGGCGGCTGGGTGGAGCCCCTGCGCATCCTCGGCAATGCGCCCGACGGCAGCTTCGGGTTCTCCCTCGACATGACGCGTGAGGCCCGCCGCCTCGCGGTCGGCGCCCCGACCGAGGCCGGCCGCGGTCGGGTGCACGTCCTCGAGCCCGTGGGCAACCCCTGGATCACGAACACCTCCCTGACCCCGACGGATGCGCAGCCGCTGGACGACGGCGCCGGCCGAGCGGTGGCCGTGAACGGCGACGTCGTGGTCGTCGGAACGCCCTTCGACGACGTGCCCCTCAGCGCCTCGGGCAGCGTCTCCTTCTTTGCCGTCACCTACCAGTCCTCCAACTCGGCCTTCGGCAGCGACTGCAACGGCAATGGGGTGTCCGACCTGTGCGACGTCGCGGCGGGGAGCTGCCCCGACGCGGACAGCGACGGCGTGCCCGACCCCTGCCAGACCACCGGCGGCTACTGCCAGAGCGCGCCCAACTCGACGGGCGTGGGCGGCGTGGTCGGCTGGATCGGCTCGACGAGCGTCGCCGACAACTCGCTGCGGCTGGTCGCCGAGGAGTGTCCCGCGGGCAACGTGGGCCTCTTCTTCTACGGCACCTCGGCGCTCCAGCAGCCCTTCGGCGACGGCTTCCGCTGCGTCGGCGGCAGCGTGTTCCGCCTCTTCCCCCTCGCGAACATCCAGTTCGGCGGCGTCGCCTTCCGCGACGTCGACTTCAGCGCGCCGCCGGCCCCCGGAGCCACGATCACCCCCGGCTCGACCTGGCACTTCCAGTTCTGGTTCCGCGACCCCGGCGGCCCGGGCGGCAGCGGCTTCAACCTGACTGACGGCCTGAGCGTCACCTTCTGCCCCTGATCCGGGTCGGACGCGGCGCCGCGGCCCGCCGCGGCGCGCCGGCGCCCCTGGCAGGTCGTGGTGAAAGTCAGTCGGCGCCACGCGGCGGCGGACGGCTCCACGCACAAAGGCCAGAAAGCGTATGGCCCCCTCGAAAATCCTGCGCTAGCCTTTCTTCATCGGGCTAATTCGCCCCCTGGACGGTCCAGGGAGCGGCGCCCAGTCACCCCATCGAAACCACGCCATGTTCAAGCTCGAGGTCTACAGCTCGCGCTCCTTCTCGGCCATTCCACCCTTCGAAGGGTCCAGCCAGCGCTCCGAGCGCTTCGAAGCTGGACCCGGATCCAACGTGATCAGGACCGACAACGGTTCATGGGAACAGCGTCGAAGCGTTCGGCAGGGGGACTCCGTGAAGAGACCCTGCACGACGGTTCACGCCCGTGCAGGGTCTCTCCTTCGGTAGGGAGAAACGCATCTTGACCGCCTGATCGCGCCTGCCTGGCGCGGATCGCCGGTCTTCTCCAGTCCCCCGTGCGCTGGCTCCGTGGAACTCGCGGAGCGGACGCGCGGATTCCACTCGATTCATCGCCAGCCGACACGGCTGGCCAGCGCAGAAAAACTAGCGATGCAGAACACGCCCGCAGCGGTCTCGGCGACCGCCACGGAGGAGCCGTCGTTCCTCCACAGACTCAACGCCGAATGGCACAAGCCCGCCCTCCAGGTCTTCGCTGTCATCGTCCTCGCCCACTGGGCCGAACACCTCGTCCAGGCGGCCCAGATCTACGCCCTGGGCTGGCCGGTCCCCGACTCACGTGGGCTCCTGGGCCTGTGGTACCCCTGGCTCGTGAAGAGCGAGCTCCTGCACTACGCCTACGCGATCATCATGTTGATCGGGTTGTGGGTGCTGCGCACTGGCTTCGTCGGTCGTTCGCGCACGTGGTGGATGATCTCCTTCGGCATCCAGTTCTGGCACCACATCGAGCACGCCCTCCTGCAGGGGCAAGCCATAGCCGGGCACAACCTCTTTGGCCGGCCGGTCCCGGTGAGCCTCGTTCAGCTCTGGATCCCCCGCGTCGAACTGCACCTCTTCTACAACACGGTCGTGTTCATCCCGATGGCGATCGGGATGTACTACCACCTGTTCCCGCCGCCGGGGGAAGAAGCGCACGGCAGCGGGTGCAACTGCGCCTGGAAGCCCAGGCCCGCCAAGCGCGAGGCGTGACGCCATGCGATGGCCTCGTATCCCCGGCGCCCGTCGCGGCCGCCGGGAGGAGTGCGCGTGGACAGGGTCACCCGTCATGCTCGCCCTGGCGACGCTCGTCCTCGCCGTGGTCTCCTGCGCGCCCGCCGCGCAGCCCGTCCCCGACGTCGATGTCGAGCTCACCTTCGAGCCAGCTCCCTTCGTCGGCCCGACGAGCTGCCGCGTGCGCCTGACGGACCTCGAGGGTCAGCTCGTCGCGGCGACCCGCGTCGAGCTCGAGGGCAACATGGACCATGCCGGCATGCTGCCCGTCTTCGCACAGGCCGAGGAGCTGGCGTCGGGCGAATACGTCGCCCTGCTCGAGTTCACGATGGGCGGCGACTGGTTCATCCTCGTGCGAGCGCAGCTCGAAGACGGTCGCTCCGGCGAGTGGGTCGTCGAGCTGCCCGGTGTGGGTTCGCCCGGGGACGCGCCAGGCTCCGCCTGCTGCTCGACGGGTCAGGAGCCGGAGTGAAGCGCTCCGGACCGAAGCAAGCCCGCGGGTCCCTCGATCCGCGGGCCTGGGATCTCCTACGCGCCCCACTCTTGGGCCAGTTCCTGCACTGGCGCCACGCGCGACTCACGCTCCAGCTGACCCTCGCCGGACTGGCCCTGGTGCTGGTCGTGCACGGGCTCTTCGGCTCGAACCTGGCACCCAAGAATCTCGCCACGCTGCTCGTCTGGGTGCACTGGCGTGGGGCGCTGGTCGTGGCGCTGCTACTCCTGGGGAACCTGTTCTGCATGGGCTGCCCGCTGCTCCTGCCACGCGAGATCGCACGACGCTTGTTCGCTCCCGCGCGCAGGTTGCCACGCGTCCTGCGGCACAAGTGGCTCGGACTGGGGCTCCTGATCCTCGTTCTGTTCAGCTACGAGTGGCTCGATCTCTGGAGCAGTCCTCGCGCGACGGCCGTCACGATCCTGATCTACTTCGCTGCCGCACTCGCCGTCGATGCCCTGTTCGCCGGCGCGCCCTTCTGCAAGTGGGTCTGCCCGATCGGGCAGTTCAACTTTCTGGCCTCGACCTGCTCGCCCTTCGAGGTCCGCGTACGCGAGCGATCGACCTGCGACTCCTGTCGCACCAAGGACTGCATCCGCGGCCGCCGCGCGCCCGA
>JAJFFA010000143.1 GCA_021776885.1 Planctomycetota bacterium | reverse complement strand
GTCTGTCGAACGAGGTCGCGCAGTCGGTGGTCGTAGGTCCTCAGTGAGCGGGTCATGCCGCCATCATCCGGCATTCCGCCAGCGACGGGCGTCACGACCGGCGTAGGGTGATTCAGGTGACGAGAACTCGTTCATCTGCGTGCAGAATGTCGGCGCTGACAGCACGGCAGCTTGCTACGCTGGGGCTTCGTCATGGAGACCCGGACCGAAGTCACGCGCTTGCTCGATGACCTCCGGCACGGCAAAGAGGACGCCGGAGTTCGGCTGCTGGGCCTGGTCTACGACGAGCTCAAGGGGCTCGCTGGCGCCGTTTTCTCGGCCCAGCGCGGCGGTCACACCCTGCAGCCCACGGCCTTGGTTCACGAAGCCTGGCTCAAGCTCGCCGGCAACCTCGAGCCCGTCACGAATCGGGTGCACTTCTACCGAGTCGCGGCACGCGCCATGCGCCAGGTGCTGGCGGACCATGCGCGCAAGGCCCAGAGCGACAAGCGCGGCGGCGGGGCGCGGGCGGTGACCTTGAACACGGACCTCGACGCGGGCGGTGGCGAGGAGGGGCTCGACCTGCTCGAGTTCCACGACTCCATCGAGCGCCTCTCCTCCCTGAACCAACGCCATGCCCAGGTGGTCGAGCTGCGGGTGCTCGGCACCTTGACCATCGCCGAGACGGCGGAGGCCCTCGGCGTTTCCCACGGTACCGTCGAGACGGACTGGCGCCTGGCACGTGCATGGATGCGACGCGAGCTGCGTCCCTCAGACGATTAAGGTCCTTGGACGCAGAGCGCTACGCCAGGGTACAGCAGGTCTTCGAAGCGGCGTGGTCCGTCGCGGCGGGAGAGCGCGCGCACTTCCTCGAGACGGCCTGCGGCAGGGACACGGAGCTGGCGCGTGAGGTGGCGGAGTTGCTCGGGGCCGCGACGGCCCGCGGCGGCGCAATGGGAGAGGAGGCCCTCGCCGGAGCGCGTCTCGAACTCGACCGTACCATCGACTCGCTCGGGCACTCGCGCCCGGAGCGCATCGGGAAATACCGCGTGCTGGGGCTCCTGGGCCAGGGGGGAATGGGAGTCGTTTACGAGGCCGAGCAGGACGCGCCACGGCGCCGCGTCGCGCTGAAGGTCGTGCCGATGGCCTTCGCCAGCGAGGCGCGGCTGAAGCGCTTCCGGCGCGAGGCCGAGACCCTGGGGCGGCTGCGGCACCCCGGGATCGCCGAGGTGTACGAGGCGGGGACCTGCGACCTCGAGGGGGTCGAGCGCCCCTTCTTCGCGATGGAGTACGTGCGAGGCATGAAACTGCTGCACGACGCCGAGGCGCGGCGCCTCGACACGCCGAGCCGCTTGCGCCTGGTCGCGAGCCTGTGCGACGCGGTCCAGCACGCCCACGAGCGCGGCGTCGTGCACCGCGACCTGAAGCCCGCCAACGTGATGGTCGACGGCGAGGGCCGGATCAAGGTGCTCGACTTCGGCATCGCGCACTCACACGGGCAGGACGAGGGACTCTCGACCCTGGTCACGGGGGAAGGCGAGATCCTGGGCACCCTCGGGTTCATGGCCCCCGAGCAGCTCGAGGGCCGCGCCGGAGAGATCGGGCCGTGGAGCGACGTGTACGCCATCGGCGTGATCGCCTACCAGCTCCTCGCCGGCGTCCTGCCCATCGAGACCTCGGGCCTGGCGCTCTCCGCCGCGGCGCGGGCAGTGCAGGCGCGCGACCCCGAGCCCCTGGGCCGCCGCGACCCGCGCCTCGCCGGCGACGTCGAGACCATCGTCGACACGTGCCTGCGCAAGGAGCCGCGCGCGCGCTACGCCTCCGCTGCCGCGGTGGCCGCGGACCTCCGGCGCCACCTCGCCGACCTGCCAATCTCGGCCCGTGCGCTGTCGCGGGCGGAGCGCGCGACCAAGTTCTACCGGCGCAACCGCGTCCTCGTGCGCGGCGTCGCGGCGACGTTCCTGGCGCTCCTCTTCGGCGCGCTGGCGACCCTGTTCTTCGGCCTGCGCTCGGCGGCCAACGCGCGCACGGCGGACGCGGCGCGCAGCGAGATGCGCGAGAACCTGTACCTGGCCCAGATGCTGCTCGCCTCCGAAGCGGCGGGCGAGGGGTGGGGCAGCCGGCGCATCGCAGAGCTGACGACGAACTGGAGCCCGCGCCCGGGGGAGGTCGACCTGCGGCGCTGGGAGTGGTTCCTTTTCGACAGCGTCACGCGCCTGGCCGAGCGCACCCTCGACCTTGACTTCAGGCCGAGCTGCATCGCCTGGTCCGCGGCGACGGGTGAGTTGGTCCTCTCCGGGCGCGGCCAGTTCGCCTTGTACGACGGCCAGAGCCTCGAGCGCACCGCCGACCTGGCCGACCTCTGGGGCATCGTGGACGTCGCTTGGAGTCCGTCGGCCGCCTCGCTCGCGTGCGTGGGATTCGACGCCTGTGGCGTTTGGGATCGGGCGACGGAGACCTGGCACTGGAACCGTGAGGACCTGGGCCTGGCCACGGGGGTGGGGTGGGTCGGAGAGGAGCTCGTCTTCGCGTTGGTGCGGCCGGACTTGAGCGTGCCCCTGGCGAAGCTGGTCCTCTTCGACGCGGCCAGCGGAGCGGAGCTCGCGCGCTCGGAGGAGGGCTTCGGGCCGTTCGTCGGCCGCCTCGAGCTCGGGCCCGACGACGACACCCTGGCCTTGGTCGACGCGGAGCGCGCGCTCACCATGTTCTCGATCTCGTCCTGGCGCGTGACGGGACGCGGAACGGTGAACCACCCGCACGCGGTCGGGACGGCTGCCTGGAGCCCCGGCGGTGACTGGGTCGCGAGCCGTTGCGCGGGGAGGGTGCACCTCTGGAGCGCCAAGACACTGCGCGAGGTGAAGCGCTTCGACGGGGGCGGCCGGGTGGATGCCCTCGCCTGGCACCCCGACGGCAAGCGTTTGACCGCTGCCAGTGGGGACGCCGCGCTGCGCACCTGGGACGTCGGCACGCGCCGCCTCACCGAGCTCCTGCGCGGGCACGAGCGCGAGATCCTCGCCCTCGTGTGGAGCCCGGACGGGGAGCGGCTCGTGTCGGCCTCCAACGATGCCACCCTGCGCGTTTGGAAGGACGGCGCGGAGACCCCCTTCCGGGTCATCCCGTTCGAGCCGCCCACCGACGCTCCGGGCTGGGACGGGGATCTCGAGTGGCACCCGAGCGGCGACGAGCTCATCGCCTGGACCTCCGGCCCCATGCCGCGCCGGCTGACGCCGACGACAGGGGGTGACGCGGTGCGCGTCGACTGGCCGGCCTGGTCGGCGGACGGGGAGCTCCTCGCGGGGATCCTCGAAGGAGTGCAGCTCGTCGTCCACGACGAGGGCTCGGGGGAGGCGCGCTCCCTGTCTCCGAACGAGCTGCGCGCCGGCTGGTTCGCGTGGTCGCCCGTGGCACGGGAGCTGGCCTACGTGCAGCGCGGGAGCCTCTTCGTCCTCGACGTGGCGAGCGATCGCTCCCGCTCCCTCCTGTCGGGCTTCGGGCGCTTCGGTTACGAAGGGACTCGCCCGGTGTGGTCCAGGGACGGTTCCTCCCTCGCGGTCGTGCAGGGGAGGGCCCTGATCGTCGTGAGCGCGGTGGACGGCGAGGAGCGTTGGCGCTGGGAGGGGCCGGACGCCGACTTGGTGAGCGAGGTCGTCTGGGGTCCCGGCGACAGGCTCGCCGCGGCGTACCCGAGCGGTATGATCCGGATCTTCGACCTGGGCTCCGACGCTCCCGAGGTCGTGTTCTACGCCCACGGCGCCGGCTCCCTCGACCTCGCCTGGCATCCACTCGAGCCGCGCCTCGCCACGGCGGGGGGCGACGGCACCGTCAAGCTGTGGGAGCTCCCGACCGCTCGCCTCGCGGCCACCTTCCGCCTCGAGGACCCGGTCGTCGCCGTCGGCTGGAGCCCCGCCGGCGACCAGCTCGCCGCGGTCACGAACCAGTTCCAGGTGCACGTCTTCGACGCGCGGATCGGGCTAGCGGCGGAGGCCGAGCGCTAACCCACGGAGGGCGGGCGCAGCTCCGTGGAACTGCGCCCGCCTCGGTGTGGGTCGTCGAACGCGGTGGATCAGCGCGGCGCGCCGCTGGTCTCGTCGGCGTCAACCGCTGCTGCCTCCGGCTCCGCGAGCTGCCAGCCGAGCTGCTGGGCTGTCGTCTCGTTGGGGGTCAGGTCGGCGTTGAGCGTGCCGTTCTCGATCAGCATGCGCTGGATGGCCTCGGGGTACTGGGTGCCGAAGCGCTCACCGCGGACGCGGGGGCGGAAGGCGGTGTTCTCGTCGATCGTGTCGAGGTCGGTGTAGCCGCGGCGCTCACCGTTGACGACGTAGTGCACCTCGAGGTCCGCGTCCCCGGCGATCTCGATGCGCTCGAGGCCGTAGGACTCGACCCACACCTGGCCGCGCCCGATCTGGGTCAGCTGGACCGTGAGGTTGGTGCCGTCGGTGACCAGACGGAAGTCCTCGGGCACGCCGATGATCGCGCGGCCATCCACCAGCTGGGCCTTGCCGCGGAAGTAGGTACCGGACTCGTCCCCTTCGAGGCAGTAGAACTTGATTTGCCTCGAGGCGTCGTTCGGGTGCGGTTGGACGAAGGCCTTGGTCCCGGTGGCGGCGAAGTCGCCCTCGGAGAAGACGCCGTGGTAGCTCGGGTCCTCGGAGTTGCCCCACACACCGGCGCCGAAACCGCCGGGGTTGATGTTCTGCTTCTGGCCAAACAGGCCGACGCTGAAGCCGCCGCCCGTGTCCTTCGTGTTGCGGCAGATTGCGGTGAAGACCACGTCACTGACGGTGCGAAGCTCGAAGGAGCGCACGGCGTTGTCGACGAGCACGTCACGGTGCGAGATCAGGTCGCGGTCCGCCGTGATGTCGTTCGTGACCCGCGCGTTGCCGACCACGTCCAGGCGCTCGGTGGGGCTGATCGTGCCGATGCCGACGTCGCCGTCGTTCCCCACGTACAGCTCGGTCGGGCCGCCTTCGGGGTTGATGCTGATGCCGTCGTTCCAGAAGGCCAGGGCGTGGGTGCGCAGGCCGTCGTTGGTCACGACCGAGAAGCCGGGGTCCCCGCCCGGGGAGCCGATGTGCAGCGTGCCGGAGGACGAACCGGGGCGGACGAAGCGAGCGCTGTCCACGTTGTTCGCGCTCATGTCCACCGTCAGGGCGCCCAGGGGAGAAGTCGTCCCGATCCCGACGCTGCCCGTGGCGGCGTCGATGAAGAAGTCCTCGCTGAGGGGGAAGAGGCGGTCGAGGGTCGGGATGCGCGAGGCGCGCAGGCAGTCCCCGCCGCTCTGGTCCGCGACTCCGGGCAGGCACAGGTTCGTGAGCGGGCCGCCCAGGCCCAGGGGGCCGCCGCCTCCGCCGCT
>JAJFFA010000142.1 GCA_021776885.1 Planctomycetota bacterium | reverse complement strand
CGCTGTGCGGCGCGCGGGTGAGCGCGGCGAGAACCGTGTCCTGCACCGCATCGTCGGCCTCCTCGGGA
This sequence comes from Planctomycetota bacterium, assembly GCA_021776885.1. Classification (GTDB taxonomy): domain Bacteria; phylum Planctomycetota; class UBA1135; order UBA1135; genus JAJFFA01. The sequence continues at coordinate 3,848 of JAJFFA010000142.1, read as the reverse complement.
TCCTGGACGAGTCGCCGAGCGAGGCGCTGCAGCCAGCGCAGGTCCTCGAGACCGAGGTTCAAAGGGAGCGATTCGTCCATGTCGGCGTATCGATGCCGCGGGCGGACGCGATTCCTCAGCTCATCCGGTTTTTTCCGCGCTCGGGCCCCGGGCCCCTGGAGATCGTACCGCGCGATCCACCGCGGCTGGTCTGTCTACGCATCAGGTGCACGCCGCGCGCGAGGGATTCAGGATAGCGCGATCTTTCGTGGGGTATGCTCACTGGGTCTCTCTCTGACAGTCAAGGTGTCCCGGTCTCGGATGGAGGTGTTCGGTGAGCAGTACAAGGACGCGGATGACAGGTCGTTGCTCTGGCGCGGGGCTGACGCTCTTGCTCGCGTCCTTGCACCTCGCCAGCGGTCAGGGCGCGCCCGACGCCGGCCACGTCGTGCGTGCGGACGTGCGCATCACCTCTGCCGACGATCTCTCTCTGTTCGTGCGCCAGTACGGAACGGGGGAGACGCCGATCGTCCTGCTCACCGGTGGGCCGGGCTACTCGGGCGACTACTTCGAAGAGGTGGCTCTGCGCCTCGGCAGGCAGCAGCGCGTCCTCTTGCCGGACCAGCGCGGCACGGGGCGCAGCGTGATCAATCCGTGGGACGTCTCGCGCGTCACGATCGAAGCGAGCGTCGCTGACGTCGAGGCCTTGCGCGCCCACAGTGGCGCCGGAGAGGTCATCGTGGTGGGGCATTCGTGGGGCGGCGTGCTGGCGCTGGCGTACGCGGCCCAGCATGGCCGGCGCGTACGCGCCCTGGTGCTGATCGGTTCGGGCGGGGCGACATCCAGCTGGAACATGCGCTACTCGCAGAACATCCTGGCACGGCTCAACTCGGACGACATGGCCGCGGTGCTCGAGGCGCAGGCCCTCATGGCGACGGATCCCGAGGCGGCGACGATCGACATGATCCGCGCGATCGCGCCGGCCATGCTGATGGACCGCGAGCTCGCGTGGCGCGAGGCGGACGCGTACGCCGGCCCGGCGACCCTGACGCCGGCCGTCAACCTGGCGCTGCAGGGTTGGCTGCAAGACTACGACCTCGGCGACGGGCTCAGTGCGGTCGACGCGCCCGTGCTCGTGGTGCAGGGTGCGCATGACCCGATCGGGAAGGAGACGGCACGTGAGATCGCCGACCTCTTCGCGAACAGCGAACTGCACTTCATCGACGACGCGGCTCACGAACCGTACATGGAGCAAGCCGAGACGTTCTACGAGATCGTCGAGCCCTTCCTGAGTGTGCACGCCGGAAAGCCGAAGCAGGAATAGCGAAGACAGGACGGGGTTGCGCGGGAGGTGGGATCTGCGTGCCTGGCGCTGTAGAACGGACCGGCGCAGCAGCGCCTACGGCCACCCGAACAGGAGTTCCCCGTGAGTTCGATCCCCCGTCCAGACCTGTCCAGTCGACCCCTGCAGATGACCTGCGAGTCCACGGTCCACTCGAAGCCAGAAGCCGTCTACGCCGCCTGGACAGAGCGCTTCGACACCTGGTTCGCCCAGGCCGGAACGCTCTCCATGGAGCCCGAGCTCGGGCGCCCGTTCTTCTTCTACACGCCGGACGAGTGGGGCCGACATCCCCACTACGGAAGGTTCCTGAAGCTGACGCCGGGCGAGCTGGTCGAGATGACCTGGATGACCGGCGATGGAACCGCCAGGGGAACGGCTGGAGCCGAGACCGTCCTGCGGATCGAGCTCGTTCCCAAGGGGCAGGCGACAGAAGTGCGCTTGACCCATTCCGGCTTCGTGAGCGAGGAGTCCCGTGACGGACACCAGGAGAACTGGCCCCTGGCGCTCGAGCTCCTGGACGAAGCGCTGTCGTAGTCAGGGCGCCGGCATCCGAAGCGACGGCGAGAAGTCCCTGGGCTACTCCCCCTGCGCGGCGCTGGCGGAGAAATCCGTGAACGTCTTCCCGTCGTAGCGGCGCACGCCGTCGCCGGCGCTGCCGAACCAGATGTTCCCCGCCTTGTCCTCGAGCATGGCGTAGACGGTGTCCATGCCGAGGCCGTTCGCGCGCGTGAATTGCTCGAAGGACTCGCCGACGTAGCGATTCGCGCCACCTCCGGCGAAGTCGGGAAAGCTCCCGGGGTGACTCATCCAGACGTTGCCTGCTCGATCGACCAGCAGCGAGCCGACGAAGTCATCCAGCAGCCCGTCCTTGGCGCTGAACGTCGTCAGCGTCTCGCCGCCGTAGCGGAAGGCTCCCTGCTGGCCGCCGAACCAGAGGTTTCCGGAGCGATCCAGGGCCAGGGCGCGGACATTCTCGAAGGATCTCCCGACCTGCTCGGCGAGGTCGGAGAACGACTCGCCGTCGTAGGAGCAGACGCCGCCCTGGGTTCCGAACCAGATGCGCCCCGAGTCGTCCTGGGCGATGTTGTAGACCGCGTTGTGGAGCAGCCCCTCGTCCGTGGTGAAGCAGGTCATCGACTTGCCGTCGTAGCGGCTGACGCCGTCCGCGGTGCCGAACCAGAGGTTCGCGTCGCGATCCTCGAAGATCCAGAGCACGTCGTCGTTGACCAGGCCGTCCTTCTGCGTGAACTTCGTGGCGGACTCCCCGTCATAGCGTGACGCGCCGCCGGTGATGGAGCCGAACCAGAGCGCGCCCGAGCGATCCTCGAGCAACGAGAAGACGCGCGTGTGGGCCAGGCCCACCTCTTCTCCGAAGTTCGTGAACTCGTCCCCGTCGTAGCGAATCGGGCCGCCGAACGTGGCGAACCAGATGTTGCCCTCGCGATCCTCGCGGAGGTTGCGAATGATCACCCGCGGCATGTACGCGGTCGTCCTGGCGCCGGTCGGCGTGAAGTAGGGGTCGTGCTGCGGCTCCTGGGCGAGGGCCTGTGCGCTCGGCAAGAGCGCAGCGCCCAGGAGCAAGGTGAGCTTCGCGAGGCCGATGGCGCCGCAAGGGCGTTTCGTAAGCATGACGTGGTGCGTCCTGGGGATTCGTGGGGGGGGCTGGAGCAGACGAAGCGAGTACGTGGGCGCGACGGATGGGTTGGGGTGCATGTTGCGTTCCCCGTGATATTCGCCGGAGCGGCCAGCGCGCCCCGGTGGAAGCTTGTCAGGGGCGTCACTAGGATCGCGCGGGCGTCACTCCATGCTCGCGAGCCTCTCCATGCTGATCCCGATCGCCGAAGTGAACTGGGACTCCCTGCTCCAGAATCCCGCGCTGCGCACCACTGCCACGTGGGTGGGCGTGGCCCTCGCCGCCTGGCTGGCCAACTTCGTGGCGAAGCGCGTCATCGTGCGCGTGGTGCGCGCGGTGATCAGCCGCAGCCGCTTCAAGTGGGACGACATGCTGGTCGAGCGGCGCGTCTTCGAGCGGCTCTCGCACCTGGCGCCGGCGCTCGTCTTCCACGTCGCCGCCACGCTGCTCTTCACCCACGAAGAGCAGGCGAGCTACGCCGAGCTGCTGCGGCGCCTGGCCGGCATCTGGATGATCCTGGCCGGGGCCAGCGCCGTCAGCGCGGCCGTCGACGCGCTGGCCGAGTTCGCCAAGCAGAACCCCGCGCTGCGCAACAAGCCCGTGCGCAGCTACGGGCAGGTGCTCAAGATCATCCTGCTGCTCGGCGTCGCCATCCTGGTCGTGGCCACCCTGACCGACAAGTCGCCCTGGGCGCTCCTGACCGGGCTGGGGGCGATGACGGCGATCCTGCTCCTGGTCTTCAAGGACACGATCCTGGGCTTCGTGGCCAGCGTCCAGCTGGCCAGCAACGACATGCTGCGCATCGGCGACTGGGTCGAGATGCCCAAGTTCGGCGCCGACGGAGACGTGATCGAGATCAGCCTGAACACGGTCAAGGTCCAGAACTGGGACAAG
>JAJFFA010000141.1 GCA_021776885.1 Planctomycetota bacterium | reverse complement strand
TGTCGCCCGGCCAGGTCGTCGAGCCCGAGCCCATGATCACGCTGCGCCCGCGCGGCGGCCTCTTGATGGATCTTGTGGATGCCGCGTGATGCTAGAATCCGGCCACGCCGTTTTGTTTGTGATCGCCTTTGGATCGTTCCTGGGGCTGGGCGTGGCCGCCCCGGTTCTGCCCTTCATGGCGCTGGAAATGGGAATCGCCGCCAGCCTGGTCCCATTGATCTTGCTGATCGAGCCCCTGCTGGTGGCGGTCTTCGCACCTGGTCTGGGACGCATGAGCGATCGGTTGGGCCGTCGGCCGGTGCTCCTGGCGCTCCTCGCGGCCGCGCCGCTCTCCTACCTGCTGCTCGCCGTGACCGAGGGGCTCGTGCTGTTCCTGGCGTCGCGGATCCTCGCTGGCCTGGCGCACAGTGCCTTTGGCATCGTTCAGGCGGCTTTGGCCGACTCGACGCGGGCCGACCGGCGCGTGCGGGCCATGGCCCTGGCCAACCTGGCCTATAGCTTGGCCTTTGCCGCGGGAGCGCTGCTCACAGTCCTCGTTTTGCCTGGAGACAGGGCGGAACCACGAGCAGCGATCATCCTGGCCCTGCTTGTATCCGCGCTGTCCCTAGCCGTGGCGGGCCTGATTTTTCGGCCGGCTAGAATTGCCCCTGCGCAGGACGGGGGACTGGACAGGGGGCTGGCCTCGCCAGGGTCGATGGCGCGGCCGGTTTATCCGCTGCTGGCCCTTTTGGGACTGGTGTCCTTCGCCTATGCCGCAATGGACACCTCGATCGGTGTCTGGACGGTCCAGCGCCTTGCTTGGGGGGCGGGCGAGTTCGCCGGCGTCTTTGTGGCCGGTGGCCTAGCCGCGGCGCTTTCCCAGGTCGCCTTGCTGACCCCCGCGGCCGCGGAGCGCGAAACCACCTTGGCGCGTCTCGGAATTGCCGCCCTGGCAAGCGGCTTGATGATCCTGGTGGTTGCCGAGAATGGTTTCTTTGTCTATCTGGCGGCGCTTTTCATGGGAGCCGGCATGGCCGTCGCCATGAGCGCGCTGCAGGCCCTGCTGTCACGCTCTTTGCCGGGGGCGGTCCAGGGCGGCGGCCTGGGCCTTTCCCAAGCCGTCATCGGCCTTGCCTGGGTGATTGGGCCCGGCTGGGCGTCTCTGACCCTCGCTTATTTCGGTCCGAATTGGCCGTTCCTCGGCGGGGCAGTCATCCTGTTGGTCGCGCTCGCGGGCCTGTCGCGGCGCCCCTTCGCCCTTTGGCGGTCGCCGCCGGCCGCCCAGCCCGGAGCCACCCCATGAGCATGAACATCGCCTCCCTCCTGGACGGCACGGCCCGGCGCCTGCCCGATGAGACCGCCATCGTCCATCCAACCGCGCGCTTGTCCTTCGCCGCCCTGGCCGGGCTTTCCGACCAGATCGCCGCCGCCCTGGCCAGGCGCGGCCTCGGCCCTGGCGCGCGCGTCGGACTTTGCTGCAGCAACCGGCCGGCTTTCGCCGCCGTCTTCTTCGCCATCGCGAAGGTTGGCGCGACCGCGGTCCTGTTCGGGACTACGATCAAGGCGCGCGATGCGGCTTTTCTGCTGACCGATTCGGCGATCGAGGCGCTGTTTCTCTTCGATGGTCCACCAGGCCCGGATGGCAGAGCCGACCACAGCTTTGCCGAGATGCTCCTGCCGCTTGCAGAGGCCGCGGGCTTGAAACAAATCTGGATTCTGCCTCCTGTTCTGCTCGGCGCCTCCGGACTGGATGGCCGGCCCGCGCTGGGAGATTTGTTGCGGTCGTCGGGACCGCGTTTCCAGGGGCGGTTTCCCGCTGCGCTGGACCCAGGCATGGCGCCCGCGGCGGTCCTCTATACCTCGGGCAGCAGCGGCCGGCCCAAGGGTGTGGTCATGAGCCATCAGGCGCTGCTCGCCGCCACGCTCTTGAACCAGATGACGGTGGCGGAGGAGGCGACCGCGGTACGTCTGGTTGTGACCCCCTGGCTGCATATTGCCGGTCTCGTCGCCGGCCTGCTGGTTCCGGTCCTGAAAGGCGAGCGCATCGTCGCGTTGGACCGTTTCGAGCCTGGCGAGGTCTGGCATTGGATCCTGCAGGAGGGTGCGAGTTACATTTTCCATATGCCAATATATTACAAATTGTTGTTAGAAGAAACTAAGAATATAAATGAACAAAAGGTACGAGCCTCGTTACGGCTCTGCGTGACCGGCGGAGCGGCGCTGCACCGCGACTGGGCGGCCGGCTTCCACGCCCGTTTCGGCCAGCAGATCCGGCCGGCCTACGGGATGACGGAAGTCGGCGCGTTGGTCGCCTGGAACGCGCCCGACGAGCCATGGCGGATCGATGCGGCGGGTCGGCCCATCGCCGGGCTCGAGATCGGCTTTCGTAACGCCGAGGGCGACAGGTGCGACGGCGGAGACGGCGAAATCTGGGTGCGCACGCCGGCCCTGATGGACGGCTACCTGAACCGGCCCGACCTGACCGCCGAGGTTATGCGCGACGGTTGGTTCCGAACCAAAGACCTCGGTCGGCTGGATGACGATGGGTCGCTGGTGGTCCTGGGCCGCGCCGACGACAAGATCAAGCGCGGCGAAGAGCATATCTATCCGGCAGAGGTCGAAACGGT
>JAJFFA010000015.1 GCA_021776885.1 Planctomycetota bacterium | reverse complement strand
CAACGTCTCCTCCTTCGGAGCCTCGATCGCCCTCGCCGCTGACGTGCTCGTCGTGGGCGCTCCCAACGCGCGCGGCGGGCCGGTCATGGGCCGCGTGGGCATCGTCTACGTGTACCGCCGCAGCGCCGGGACCTGGGCCCTGGAGCAGGAGCTGCTGCGCGCTGCGCCGGAGACGGGCGACAGCATGGGGTTCGCGGTCGCCATCGATGGCGAGCGCCTCCTCGCCAGCGCCCCCACCGCGACCGTGACGGAGCCCCTCGAGGGTGTCGGCGTCGTCTTCGAGTTCGATGGCGCGAGCTGGGTGCGGCAGCGTGAGCTCGTGCCTGGCGGGGCGTTCTTCTTCCGCACCGCGGGCGGCGCCGTGGCCCTCGAGGACGATCGCGCGCTCATCGGCGCACCCAGTGACGGCCCGAGCCAGGCAGGCCGGGTCTTCGTCTTCGAGCGCCGCCCCCAGGGCTGGGTCGAGAGCGCCGTGCTGACCTCCTCCTTCCCGGGCGAGCACTTCGGGGCCGCCCTGGCCCTGCGCGGCGACGCGTTCATCGCCGGCGCCCCGGACGCCAGCGACCTCGGCGCGGGCGACCTAGGCCCGCGCGCGGGCGCGATCTACTGCTACGAGCTCGCCGGCGGCACGTGGAGCGAGCGCAGCCGCGGCACCTCCCCCGCGCTCCTGCCCCTGGGCACCTTCGGCAGCGACGTGGCCTGGAACGAGTCGAGCGCAGAGATCCTGGCCAGCAAGCCCGACTTCCTGGTCGGCGGCGAGGGCGAGATTCTCGTCTTCCAGCCGAGCGAGGTCACGACCAGCCACTTCGCCGCGCTGTCGTGCTTCTGCAGCACGCCCCAGAGCCTCGGCGGCTGCCGCAACTCGGCCAGCGCCCAGGGCGCCTCCATGAGCGTGTGCGGAACCCCCAGCGTGGCCAGCGACGACCTGGTCCTGCGCGCCCGCGGCATGCCGGCCTCCACCGTGTCGATGGTGATCATGGGCGACCAGACCGGCCAGGTGCCCTACGGCGGCGGCCAGCGCTGCGTGCTCGGCTCGACCTTCCTGTTCCCCCCGCGCATGACAGGCCCCGACGGAACGCTGACGGAGGGCCCCGGCCTCGCCGCCCTGAGCACCACCTTCGGCGCGGCCGGCACGATCACCCCGGGCTCCACCTGGTACTTCCAGTTCCTGTTCCGCGACCCCATCCGCTTCCCCACCGGATTCTCCGGCCTGCAGCTCGTCCCGAACATCAACTCGACGTCGACGTACTCGGTCCTGTTCGCCCCCTAGCAGGCGCCGCGCGATCACAAACCCTGCCCCACGCGGGGTGACTGGTACTCTGATCCGCATGGACCCGCAGGTACTCACGACCGTCATCAGCGGCACATTCGCGCTGGTCGCAGCATTCGGATCTGTCCTCCTGAAACACCATCTCGAGCAGCGCGGTCCCGCTCGAGTGCATCCGGATCACGTCGCTGAGAAGAAGCGTGCCGAGACAGCGCCCCCGCGCCAGGACGTGGACGCGGCGACGCCTTCGTCGGAGGTGGGCGTCAGCGAGCACCCCGGGACGGCCCGGCTACGACCAGCCCTGATCGTCATGGCTGGCTGGGTCGTCGGCGCAGGGTCTCGCCTTGCCCGGGGCGCCATGGAGAGCGGAACGCTCCATTGGGAAGCGATCCTGTCGTTGGCAGCCCTGCTGGCAGCCACCATCGGCTTCGTGCTCCACCATCGGAAACCCCTCGAGGGACGCTCCGCCGGGCTCTTCCAGCTCGACAATCTCGGGCTCTGGGCGTCCTATGCCTCAGGCTGGTCAATCATCCACGGCTCTGCGTGGGGAGACTTGCTAGCCCTCTGCGGAGCAGGGTGGTTCGGCTGTGCTCTGGTGGGCGGACTGCTGGTTGCGTCGAGCAAGCGCTCATGAGCGCGCGCTACGACTGCGACGAATCCTGCCCATGGACAACCTCTTCCACGGTCCGCAGCAGGTACGGGCGGATCAGTGCTCGCTCGAGTGCTCGCTGATGAGCTGACGCCAGTGGTCGGCGTCGCTGCGGCGACCGTCTCGCTCACAGATCACGGCCAAGTGCTCGAACATGTGGGCAACGGGCCCCCCGTCGTGCTCGTAGCTCTCGAGCGCGAGGAGCGCGAGGTCCTCCGCTTCGGCCAGGCGCCCCTGCGCCAAGCGAACGACGGAGAGTTGCCGCTGCGTCTCGCGCAGGACCGGGTGCGATTCGCGGCGCGCCAGTAGGCGTCGATCCTGCGCAGGAGGTCGGGCGTGAGGGTCCTGCTGTTCATGATGATGTCTCGTGTTTCCAGTCCAGGCCGAGGACGCGACGAACCGCCCTGGCGATCATGCTCTCCTCGTCGGTGCGGAAGACACGAACCGTGGCGCGACTCCCGCTTGCGGAGATAACGGCGTCGTCCGCCGAGTTACGCCGCGCATCGAGCTCGATGCCGAGAAACCCGAGCTCCTGGCAAGTTCGCTCGCGCACGACTGGCGCGCGCTCGCCGATGCCTCCGGCGAAGACCAGGGTGTCCAAGCCGGCTAGAGCGGCCGCGAGCGCACCGATCCATTTCTTGGCTCACTACCGAGCCGTTTCCGGCTGGGCCGGCTTCTTGTGCCGTACGGGGGGGTAGAATCCGTTCCAGGAGGTCCGTTCACGCCATGCAGATCCTCGTTCTCTTCGCCCTCGCACCCCTTGCCGCCCGCGGCGGCGAGCCCCTGACCGTTCCGCTCGCCTTCGAGAAGAAGCTGGACGCGGACAGCCATGGGTTCCTGCCGCTCTACGTCTACGCGCGCGACGGGGTGATCCTGCACGAGGGGAGCGAGCACGAGATCGTCCCGCCGCCGCTCGAGGCAGACTCCGCCGTGGCCTACGGCTACGTGTACTTCACCGGACAGGCCGAGGGCGCCTTCGCACGCGAGGTCTCGTTCCTCGTCGAGCACTACGACACGCCAGAGCCGCGCTTCTACGTCGACCTGAACAACAACCTCGACTTCACGGACGACGAGCCGGCAGCCGAGCGCGAGGGCGAGACGCAGCACCTGATCACGCTGCGTGCGGCGCTCGACCCGGCGCGCACGTTCACCGTGCGGCTGGGGTTCTTCCGGGACTCGCCCCAGATTCGGGAGCATCCGGAGCTGCTCGAGCAGTACGCGACGCTCCTCGCCGGCGCGCTCCAGCGCGAGGGCGGCGTGGCCACGGAGCCGGGGCACTGGTTCCGCGACCAGCGCCTGAACGTGCGCTCGGCGAGCTTCCGTGTGGGTGAGGCCGCGTTCCAGATCGGCGCCTTCGACGCGGACTGCAACGGGAGCTACGCCGACGAGGGCGACGACATGGTCCTGACGGGCAAGCACGGCGCCGAGTACCTGGCGCGCAGCAAGGCCGGCGGCGGGATCGTCCTGGGCGAGGAGAAGCTGATCCTGATCGGCGCAGAGGTCTATGAGGTGCTGGAGGTCGACCCGGCGGGCGCCTTCGTGCGCATCGCGCCATCCGACGAGCCCTACGCGCGGCTGCGGGTCGGGGCGCTGCTGCCCGAGATCGACGTCGCGATGCTCGACGGGGACGTCGTCCCCTTGCCGGCCCTCGTCGACCCCGAGCGCTTCCTCTTGCTCGACTTCTGGGGCCACTGGTGCGCGCCCTGCGTCCAGGCCTTGCCCAAGCTGAAGCAGGCCGCGTCCGAGCTCGAGAAGCAGCTGACGATCGTCGGCTTGCACAGCGGTGACCACGACGCGGCACGGCAACTCGTGGCGGACCTCGAGCTGGAGTGGCTGCAGGCCGAGGCCTCGGACGCGCTGCACGAGGCCTTCCTCATCGACCACTGGCCGACGTACGTACTCGTCGACGGGGCGGGGCGCATCCTCGCGATGGACATCCAGCTGCACGAGGCGCTGCCCATCGTGCGCGGCGAAGCGCGCAAGTAGCTCCTGGCTGGGTCTGCAGCCTCGGCTTGTGCATGCCAGAAGCCCTGCGGGCGTGTAGGCCGCCGAGGTCTGACCCAGGAGATCCGCTCGCTGACCGCACCCTGCGCCGCGGACAACGCCCGAGCGGCATCCCTGGGCGGCACCCTGACCTGGCCCCCAATGGGGAGTTGGGTGGAGCATCCTCGGCCCGGACCGCCTGGCCCTGCTACTCTGCTCGCATGTTCGACCCGCAGATGGAACTGCTCCTCACTGCCTTGCGCGCCGTCATCGCGAGCGAGTCCGACGGATCGCGGGCAGAGCGCTGGGCCGAAGCGTCGGCGGCCCTGGAGACCTGCGCCGAGATCGAAGAAGACGTCCTGACCGCGGTCCGCACCCAGGACGTCGAGGCCCTGGAGTCGATCCTCACGGCGTGGCTCTCGGGACAGCGGCACCTGCTCGTCCACGATCGCGACGTCCTGAAGCGAGCGCTGAAGGCCTACCGCAAGCGACTCAAGGTCACGCGCCTCGACGCCGAGACGACCCTCGGCGGCGGGCCCATGAGCAGCGGCCGCAAGTCGACGATCCTGGGCATCACGCCGCCCGACCGCTACCCGCGGGCGGTCTGGGACGAGCTGGTGCGGCAGGGCCGCCTGCTCGACGCGAAGCAGGGGATGTACGAACTCCCCCCCGATTGAGATCGTGACCCTCCGTCCGAACCCGGGCGGCGATCGCGCCTGAACGATCGGTTCAGACCTGCGCCACGTAGATCGTGTTGACGTCGTCCAGGTTGTGCAGGGGGTTGTGAAAGTGGACCGCCTGCGCCTCGACGTCGCTGAAGACCCGCCGCATGCGCTCGAGGAAGTGCTCCAGCACAGGCCCCGCGGTCCAGAGGGCGAAGACCCCTCCCGCTCGCAGGCAGCGGCGCGCGGCGGCGAGCCCCGTCTCCGTGTAGAACGAACCGTGACCGGGGCTGAGCAGGTGTTCGGGCGAATCGTCCACGTCGATCAGCACGGCATCGTAGGTCTCCACCCCGGCGTCCCGGATCCACTGGAAGCAGTCCCCCTGCACGATCCGGCAGCGCTCGTCAGCGCCCAGCGCGGCGCCCAGCGGCACGAGCTCGCGCCTGTGCCAGGCGATCACTTCCTCCAGGTACTCCACGACGTCGATCGTCTCCACCTGGGCCCAGGTCAGCGCTTCCGCGACGGTGTGGCCGAGGCCAAGCCCACCCACGAGCACTCGCCAGCCCCGCCCCTCGAGCCGCCGCAGCGAGAGCCGCGCCAGCTCGTCCTCGCTCGCGTGCACCAGGCTGGACATGAGGAACCGATCGTCGAGCTTGACCTCGTACACCCAGGTCTCCGGCATCGACACCGGGCGCCGACGGCGCAGCAGGAGCTCGCCCAGCTGCGTCCGACGGATGTCGAGTTCCTCGTAGAACGGCCATTTGGCGTTGCCCATGGCGCGCCATCCTACGCGGGCCGAGTCCAGCTCGAAGCCTGGCCGCCCGTCGATCGACATGGCGCCAGCCAGACTCCCCCGAATCACCCACAAGCTGCGCCTAGAAGCCCGTGGACCAGGCGCTCAGCTGCCTCATGGACAGAACAGGGCGCCTAGCCCGTCGGTCAGGTTGAAGCCGGTGCCCCCAGGCCCCATCGGGTCGCGGAACCAGAACTGGAAGTTCCAGCGCGACCCGGCCGTGATCTGCGCGCCCGCGAAGGGCGGGTTGGTGATGTCGAGAGCGTGTTGGGCGATTCCGGAGGAGTTGGTCATCACCAGGGGGTTGAGGCGATAGACGAAGCCACCGGCGCAGCGGAACCCGTCCCCGAAGGGCACCTGGATGGCAGTCGAACCGTAGAAGAAGATGCCGGGCTTGAAGGTCGGACAGTTGAGAGCGCCGATGTACAGGTTGTTCGACGACACCGACGTCGAGCCTGCGCTGGCCATGACCGCGCCCGGTCCGGCGGAGTGAGGCGACGTCACGCAGAAGTTCTGGACGCCGCAGTTGGGCAGGATGCGCCAGATCTCGCCGGCAAAGTGCTCGACGATGTAGATCTCGCCCGCGGCATCCGTGCCGAAAGACACCAGCGAATCGAGCGAGTTCCCCCCGCTCGTCGATTGCAGAGCGTCGGTCAGCTCGATCTCGTTCACGACCTGGCCGTTCTCGTACTTGACTGCCCAGACGCGGTCGTTTCCGAAATCCGCGTAGAGGTAGTGCCCGAAGAGCTCGGGGATCTCGCTGCCGCGGTACACGACCCCACCCGCGATCGCGACCCCACCGTCGTTCTGATGGTCGTACTCGACGATCGGATCAATCAGGTTCGGATCGTTGCAATCGCAGCCACCGTTGGGGGTGCAGCCGCCGCCCTCCTTGCACTTCCAACCGTAGTTCAGGCCACCGACGCCGGACGGGATGAAGTTGACCTCCTCGACCGTGCTCTGCCCGACGTCGGCGACGTAGAGGTCCCCGTTCTGCGGATCGATGCCGAAACGCCAGGGGTTGCGAAAGCCCAGGGCCCAGACCTCGTCCAGGCCATTCGGGTCGCCGACGAACGGGTTGTCGGGCGGGATGTGCGGGTAGGGAATATCGACGTCGAAACGCAGCACCTTGCCCCAGGGCGAGAGCGGATCCTGCGCCCGGTTCTCGGGACCGGACCCACCGGCGTAGCCGTTCCCGATACTGAAGTAGAGCTTGCCATCGGGCGCGAACTCGATGTGCCCGCCCTTGTGGCCCGACGAGGTGCCGATCAGGGGGCCCCAGATGACTTGCTCGGTTGCCGGATCGGCCACATCGGCGGTCGGGGGTGAAACGGTGAACTGCGAGATGATCGAATCGCCCTGATCCGTCCCGGTCGTGTACGACAAGTAGAACTTGCCGTTGCTCATGAAGTCGGGATGCATCGCCATCCCGAGCATCCCGCCCTCTCCGTCACTGTCGACCATGCCGGCGATGTCGATGAAGACCGGCGACTGGACGACGCCATTGCGCACGATGCGCACGCGACCGATCTTGTCCGCGACGAAGAGTCGATCCATGTCGCCCGGCGCGGAACAGATCGCGATGGGGCGCTGCAGCCCGCTGCTGACGTAGAGCTCGGAGCGCACGTTCTGGGCCAGCGTAAGAGGCGCGCACAACGCTAGCGCGCCGACGAAGGAAGCCGCTCGAATCTTCATGGGGATCGACAGGGCGAAAGGCAAGGGATGAGGCGGAGAGAGAGCGCCCTAGCGTGCACAAACTCAGCAAATCCGCAACCTCCCGGGCGCCACGACCCGCGGGACGCCGACGAGGAGCGCCTTGGCCCGCGCGGATCAAGGGTTCCCTCGGCTCTGAGTCGGAGAGCGCCTCGCCTCGTGCTCTGCGGGCGGGTCATCCATCCGGATGCGCAGGCGCCGCTTGCCGGGGGCCAGGAAGCGCGTAGGCTGCCAGACTCAGCCGAGCCGCAACCCGTTGCCCCAGGGCGCCGCCCATTCAAACATCGACATACGATGGATGTATTCTTCTACGGCCTGTTCATGGATGAGCGCCTGCTGAAGCAGCAAGGCCTGGCAGCGTCGAACGTCAGGTTCGCAAGGCTGAAGGGGTATCGCCTGCGCATAGCCCAACGTGCCAACCTCGTCGAGGACACCGAGGCGACCACCTGTGGCCTGCTGATCGACTTGCCGCCCGACGAGGTACTCCGTCTCTACTCCGAACCGAGTGTCAGCGATTATCAGCCGGTCTCCGTCTGCGCGCAGCTCGAGGACGACAGCGAACAACCGGCTATCTGTTACTTGTTGCCGGCGGACAAGAGCCAGAAAGGTAGCAACACCGAGTACGCCAAGAAGCTCTACGACCTGGCCAGGGAGCTGCGCTTTCCTGATGACTACCTGGCAGAGATTCTCCCGTAGGGCTACGCGGGACCCGAGAAAAAGCCCGGAATACGGGTGACCGTTTCCGCCGACTGGAGGATGGTTGAAGCAGGCGCCCACACAACTTGCCCATGAAGATCCAGCTGATCCTGCCCGCCGCGTTCCTGATCCTGCTCTGCATCGGTGCCCGCCACCAGGCCGTCTCCGGGTCCGATTCGCTCGAGGCAGCGGCGTCCGAGATCACGACCCTGCGAGCATCGTCTCCGCCCCCGCAGGGCGGGTCGTTCCCGGGGCGCTGGATCAACGGCGTGAACTGCAACGAGCCCAGAGTGCAGGTCCACGCCTACAACGAAGACACGTTCATCATCCGCCAGTCGAAGTGCCGGACCTTCGAGGCGCCGTTCGTGTACTTGCTGTTCGGCGAGAGCCGCGCGCTGCTGCTCGACACGGGGGCCACGCCCACGATCAACATGTTCAATGTGGTGGACCAGGTGGTGCAGGATTGGTTGGTCGCCAACGGACGGCCGGGAATCCGCCTCGTCGTGGCCCACAGCCATGCCCACTTCGACCACGTCCAGGGCGACAACCGCTTCGTGGGCAAGCCCTACGTCGAGCAGATCGTCGGGCACGGCCTGCCGGCCGTGACCCAGTTCTTCGGGTTCCAGAACTACCCCCACGACGTGCCGTCCTACGACCTGGGCGGCCGGGTACTCGACGTCATCGGGACCCCCGGGCACCACCCGGCGAGCATCACCCTGTACGACCGCCAGACGCAGCTCTTGTTGACCGGCGACATCGTCTACCCCGGGCACCTGTTCGTGTTCTCGCAGCCGCACTGGTCAGACTTCAAGGACAGCATCCAGCGCCTGATCCGCTTCGCACGGGCACGCCCGGTCGAGTGGGTCGTCGGCTGCCACATCGAGATGAGCGACACGCCCTTCCAGTCCTACCGCTACGGGATGCCGAGCCATCCGGACGAGCACGTGCTGCAGTTCCACCCGAGCGAGCTGGTGGAGATCGGTGCGGCCGCGTTCTCGATGGGCAGCCAGCCCGTCTGCACGATCTTCGACGAGTTCGTGATCCATCCCGTGTACAGGTGCGGGATCTCCTGGAACGGGTGAGGTCGACATCCTCCGCGCCCTCGCGCTACTGACCGCCCTCGCCCCGCACCCCGACTCACTCAGCAGCTCCCGGGTGGTGGTGGAGGGCGCCGTCGCCCACGTCAGCCTGCGTTGCCAGACGCTGTCCCTGCTCGAGGTGATCGAGAACCTGGATGCGGACGGCGACGGTGCCGTGGACCCCGCCGAGCTCGCCGCGCGCCAGGCGGACATCGTCCACTACGTCGGCGAGCACTACGTGCTGCGCTCGGGCACCGACCGCGACATGCAGGGCGGAGCCCGCTTGCGGCTGCAGGGCGCGCAGCTCCGTCAAGGGGCTTCGAGCGAGAGCGCAGGGCCCGGCTTCCGGGCCGGGGCGGTCGACCTCGAGCTCGACTTCGCCGCCGACGAGCCCATCGGAGACCTGCTGCTCGACGTGACGCTGTTCCACAGCACCAGCCCGGACCACATCGACCTGGCCTCGGTCGTCTGGCCCGACGGCTCGCAGCAGACCTTCGGCCTCACGCTGCGCGGCCCCCGGGCGCGCGCCGACTTCGACGGCAAGGGGCTCTTCGTCGCCTTCCTCGAGCTCGGAACCCGCCACATTCTCGCGGGCTGGGATCACCTGGCCTTCCTGGCCGCCCTCGTGCTCGGCTCGTCGGGGCTGCGCCGCCTGTTCGTGGGCGTGACCGCGTTCACTCTGGCGCACTCGGTCACCTTGGCCCTGGCTGCGACCGGGACGGTCAACGCAATGCGCCACGCGGCCCTGGTCGAGATGACGATCGCGCTCTCGATCGCCTACGTCGCCGCGGAGAACCTGCTCACGCAGCCTGGGCGCAGCCGATGGCAAGAGGTCTTCCTCATCGGCCTGGTCCATGGCTTCGGCTTCGCCGGCTTCCTGTCCGCCTCCCTCGTCGACGAACGCCAGCGCCTGCCCGCCCTCGCAGCGTTCAACCTGGGAATCGAGGCTGGACAACTTGCCGTGGTCGGCGCCCTGGCCCTGGCCCTGACGCTGCTGCCGCGGGAGCAGGTGGAGGAGGGTCCCCGCCCCCTCGCGCCGGAGTCCGTCCGGCGGGGCGGATCCCTGGTCCTCGTTGTCCTGGGGCTCTACTGGTTCGTGCAACGCGTCCAGTAGGTAGCGCAGAGACAGCATTGGCGCTTCACTCGCCCGCCGCCACCTCCGCCACCGCCATCGCGATCCGCGCCGCCTCGTCGCCCATGCGCACGTGGGAGTTGCTGCACACGATCACCAGGTGGCCGCCGCGGGAGCCGATGGTGTTGACGAAGCCGCGGTCGTTCCCCCCCTCACCCACGAAGACGCCCCCTGGCGTGCGGTACTTGGCGCGCGCCGCCTGACCCAGGCCCTCGTCGCCGGACGTGTAGTGGAACCAGCGCATGAGATCACCTGGTGTCGAGACCATGCCGCCGCTGCCGAGCACGAGCCAGGAGGTCTCGCCCCAGTACTGCGGCGCATTGACCTCGCCCCACACGTTGCCCCCCAGCCCGACCGCGACCTCGCCCTCGGGAAAGGCGCGGGTGAGCGGGTAGTGCCCCGTGCGCTGCATGCCTGCGGGCTCGAAGAAGTGCTCGCGCAGGTACGCCTCGTAGCCCTGATCCGAAGCCACTTCGATCACCGCCGCCAGGAGCCCCCAGGCTGCGTGGGAGTGGCGTTCGTTCGTGCCCGGCTCGAACAGGAGCTGCGAGGCAAAGATACGCCGCAAGAACTCGTCACGGTCGATCCACGACAGGTCGCGGTTCTCATCGACGCCGTCGAGGGCCGGAAAGTCGAGCAGGCCCGAGCGTCCTGTGCGCAGGTGCGCGAGGGTGATCCCTTGCTTGTCCTCCGGCACGTCCTCGAACCACATCCCGATCGTGTCGTCGAGGGACAGCATCTGGTCCTGCTCGAGGCGCAGGATCGCCGCGTGGGTGAAGTCGATCGGCGTCGAGCCAATGGCGAAGATCGTGTTCTTCGTGACGGGGTGCTCGCGCTCGGGATCGGCGAACCCGAAGCCACGCTCGAGGACCACCTGGCCGTCGCGCACCGCGATCACGGAGCCGCAGAAGCCCTCTGCTTCGGCCTCCTCGAGGGTGTCTTCGATCGTCTCCCAGGTCACCTCTGGCCCCGCCTTGCGCGCCGTCTTGCTCTCGATCCAGATGCGCGTGATGCGCTGCGGCGCCTGCTCCTCGAGGGTGAAGGCGAGCAGCGTCTGGTGCGTGGGCCCGCTCAGGACCAGCTGCACCCGGTTGCCGGCGATCGTTACGCCCATGTCCCCGATGGGGCCGACCTCGACGCGCAGCTCGCGCAGATGCTCGAGCACGGCGTCGTGGTCCTCGAACGAGTCGCGATAGGCAGGGGCCAGGTGCTCGCGCACGAAAGCGGCGTCGTCGCCCAGGCCTTCGATCATCTGCGCGACGGCGTTCATGCGCGTCTGGCGCAAACTCTGGCTGCTGGCGGGGGCCGCGAGGGCGCCAAGGAGAAGGGAGCACGTGAGCAGTCGGCGTAGCGTCATGGGGAGTCTCCGTCAGGGATGTGTCGGTCGTTCTCCGAGTTCTACGCCGCTCGCGGCTGAAGTCGTGTCAACCACTGGACAAGGGTTGTAAACGGTGCAAAGCCCGGCGAACGGCCTCGCCCTGCGCGCCGCTGCCCCCCCATACTGAAGGCGTGGACGAACGCAACGGATCGGGCTGGAGCGCGGCCCTGGCCGCGCTCCTCTTCGGCACCCTGGGCCTCCTGGCCTGGCTCCAGCACTCCTGGATCGACGCCTGGGCGACGAGCGAGGTGGGGCGCCTCGAGCGCTACTTCGCGGGCGGTGTCGAGCGCGTCGCGCTGGACCTGGAGCTTGCACTGCGCGCGCTCGAGGAGGGACTCCACGACCCTTCGCTCGAGACCCCGCCGTGGTCGTCGCCCCTCGTGCGCGACGTGCTGCGGATCGATCCCGCGGACCCCGAACGCCTCCAGCGCATGCGCGGTCCCGGTGCCGCCGAGCCCGTCGAGTGGACCCAGGAGCTCTTGCCCTGGCGCGAGACCCTGCACGCCCTGGCCGACCCCTCTCGCAGCGGCCCCCTGCGCCTGCCCGACTCCCCCCTGGCGCGCCTCGTGCCGCGCATGACCGGCCGCGAGGCGCCGCACTTCGTCCTGCTGGTGCTCGATGAGCGCTACCTCGCGCGCGACTTCCTTCCCGCGCGCGCGCAGGCGCACCTCGGCTCCGACGCGCAGCTGCTCGCCACCCATGGCGGGACCCTGGTCTTCAGCACCCTCCCCGCCCTCGACTTCGACGCCTTCGCGAACGCTGACGTCGTCCTCGCAGCGGGGACGCGACAGGTCGAGCTCGACTTCGACGCCAGCGTTGGACGCCTCGTGGCGGCGCGCCAGGACACCTCGATCGAACGCCTCGAGGTCGAGACCCACGAGATCTCCCTCGACATCGGCACGCAGCAACCGGACGCCAATGACGTCTCCACCCTCACCCTCGACGTCCCCGGCTGGGAGCTGCGCGCGCGGCACCGCGCCGGCTCGATCCCGGCTGCCGTCGCCGGCCTGCGCCGCCGCAACCTCGCCCTGGGCCTGGGGCTCGTCTCGGTCCTCGCTGCCGCCGCCCTGCTCTTCGGCCTCGCGGCCACGCGCGCCCGCCGCCTCGCACGGCGCCAGGTCGAGTTCGTCGCCGGCGTCACCCACGAGCTGCGCACACCACTGACCGTGATCCGCTCCGCCGCGGAGAACCTGCGCGATGCGGTGGTCACCGAGCCCGAGCATGCCAGCCGCTACGGCGCCCTGATCCACGACGAGGCCCGCCGCCTGTCGGACTTCGTCGAGGGCGCGTTGACCCTGGCCGGCGCCGACCCGCCGGCGCGCCGCGCGCCGGTCGAGCTCTTGCCCCTGGTCGAACGCGCTGTCGAGCGCTCGCGCTCACCCAGCGCCGACTCGCCGGCGGTCCGGATCGAGGCTGCGGCCGACGCGCCGCGGGTCCTCGCCGATCCCGACGCGCTCGAGCAAGCCCTCGAGAACCTGCTCGCCAACGCCTTGAAGTACTCCGGGAACACAGGCGAGATCGGCGTGCGCGTCCAGCGCGGCCACGCCGGACAGGTGGACGTCACGGTCTGGGACCAAGGCCCGGGCATCCCGCCCGACGAGCGTGAGCGTGCGTTCGAACCCTTCTTCCGCGGCCGCGCCGCCCGTGCCTCCCAGGCCCCCGGCTCCGGGCTGGGACTGGCCGTCGTGCGTCGTCTGGTCGAGGCCCAGGGCGGCCGGGTCTCGGTGACGAGCGCGAACGGCTGTGCCTTCACCCTGCACCTCCAGGCCGAGGGCGCATGAAGCACGTCTTGCTGGTCGAGGACGAGGCGGCCCTGGTCACGGTGCTCGAAGACCGCCTGCGCGCGGAGGGCTTCGAGGTGACCGCGACCGGGAGCGGGGACGAGGGCGAGCAGCTCGCGCGCGGCGGCGTGTTCGACCTGGTCGTCCTCGACTGGATGCTGCCCGGTCGCAGCGGCCTCGAGATCTGCCGCAACCTGCGCGCAGCCGGCGCCAACGTCCCGATCCTGATGCTGACCGCCCGCGGCGAACTCGCCGACCGCGTCTCCGGTCTGCGCGTCGGCGCCGATGACTACCTGACAAAGCCCTTCGAGATGGCCGAACTCCTGGCGCGCATCGAGGCCCTCCTACGCCGCGCCCCGGGAGCCCCGCCCCTGGCGCCGCTGTCCTTCGCCGACGTGCGCATCGACCCGGCGGCGGGCGAGGTCCAGCGCGGCGACGCGCGCGTCGATCTCTCCGGACGCGAGCTCGAACTGCTGGTGTACATGGTGCGCCACGCAGGCGAGGTGCTCTCGCGCGAGCAGCTCCTGAGCGACGTCTGGGACTACGCCCGCCCGCCGCGCACGCGCACGGTCGACGTGCACGTCGCGCTCCTGCGCCGCAAGCTCGAGGCCGACCCCAGGCGCCCGCGGCACTTCCGCACGGTGCACGGAATCGGCTACCGCTTCGTGCCCTGACGCACGACCCGCCGAGGGTCGTGTCCGTGTCCCTATCGAAGGCCCGGCGCGCCTCCGGACCCGCCTGGCGCGAGGCACTCGTGTTCGTGCGTCCTGAGACCGCGATCCGCTACAGGGTCCGCCATCGCGAGCCCGACCCTGGCTGGCGCTGGAGCACTTGATAAGCGCGCGCCGCCGTCACGCCCATGAGGGTCCTGGGCAACGTCCGCGGGCTGATCCGCGCCTGTGTCGCGTGTTCTGATGTTGTACTTGGCCACTGTAATCCCCCCCGCCGAGTTGGGACCGAAAGCCCTTCCTTTGCCACTTCACGACGGTCGCCGGCTTCACCAAAACGAGTGCCTCCAGAACGGCGGGCTGATGGCGTCTGCAGCGCGCTGGTTCGTTTCAAGCGCCGCGCTCGGCTGAGTCGAAGAGCCAGGGCAAACCGTGCCGGTGGTATGCGCCGGCGCGGGTCACCTTCTCGCCCCGCCAGGTCCAGCGCGGACGAGAATGCTTTCGGACGACATCAACACTTGGACCGGGGAGAGAGATGAACCTGAGGCCTCTGACGAGCGATGCACGCAGTCGATCCTTCGACGCGCGCCGCAAGGCGTGGCGGGGCGCGGCACTGCTCGAAGTGGCCGTGGCAGTGCCGATCGTCCTGGTCGCACTTGGCATGTTCGTGCAGATGTTCTTGATGGGATCCGGTCTGCGTGGCTCGGGCCGCGACAGTTGGGCCGCCAGCGGCGCAGCGCAGACGCTGCTGGAGGAAATGCGCAACGAGGACTTCGGCGACATCTGCCGTCTCTACAACGCCGACCCCTTCGATGATCCCGCCGGCCCCGGCACCAGTCCCGGGAACCGCTTCGCGGTGCCCGGTCTGCCCCCCTTGGAAGGAATGGTGGGAGAGATCGTCCTCCCGATCACGAACAGCGGCACCGAGGTGGTTCCGGTCTGGGAGTTGCGCGAGGACGTGGAGCAGGCGGCTCTGGGCATGCCGCGCGACTTGAACGGCGACATTCTGGTGGACGCGTTGGACCACTCCGAGGACTACACCCTCTTGCCGGTCGAGCTCCGGCTGCGCTGGCGTGGTGTACACGGTCCACGGGAATTCAGCCTATACACCGTCTTCGCGGAGCTTCGATGAGACGGGTCCCCCGTTCCAGGAGCCCGAGGTCCGGACTCACCCTGATCGAGCTGATGCTGGCCGTGGTGCTGCTCGCCATCGTCTTCGCCAAGGCACACGAAGCACTGACGAGCGCCAGCAAGAGCAGCGGTAGGGAGACTCGTGAAATGGTGCTCGAGGACCAGGCGCGCCGCGTCCTGCGTCAGATCGCCTATGCGGTGATGGGTGCCAATCGCGAGACCCTGATCCCCGACACCGAGGCGCCGCTCAGTACGGAGGACCTGCGCTTCCAGGTGAACCTGGGGATCCAGGATGGCGAGGTGATCTGGAGCGATCCGGAGGGCGTCTCGTTGGAGGAGACCGCCGCCGCGGTGTTCTGGAGCCAGAACCCCGGTGCAGTGGACGAGCAGCGCGTGGTGTGGACCAAGCTGGTCGCCCCCTACCTGGCGGGAGAGCTGCCCAACGGTATGGATGACAACGGCAACGGCCTGATCGACGAGAAGGGTCTGAGCTTCGTCGTGGACCGGAACAGCGTCAAGATCAGCTTGACCCTGGAGCGCGTCGGTGATGATGGCGAGCGAACCGTGAACACCGTGTCGACGACCGTCACCTGCAGGAACCTCCCGGAGCCCGCGAAGTGAGGTCTGCGCTCCAGGAGAAGGCAGCGGCCCCCCGGCGCGGGAGTGCCCTGGTCATCGCCCTGATCCTCGTCGCGATGCTGGCGGCCCTGGGTGCGAGCTACCTGCGCGTCACGACGTCGGTCATCGGGCGACAGGCCAGCGACGTGGAGAACACGCAAGCGTTCTACCTGGCGGAGGCCGGGCTGGCCGAGGCCTTCCAGGCGGTGCGCGTGGGGCGCACGGGTCAAGTGGGCTCGCAGGCGGCTCCGGCGGTCCACGGAGACGGTCTGCTGTGGGTGGATGTGACCGAGACGACCGACGATCAAGTCCGGTTGGAGGCCACCGCGCTGTACGGCATGGGCCGGGCGACTCTGGCCCTGGTGGTCGAGCCCGTGAAGATCCCACTCGGGTTCTTCGCGGACGAGGAGCTGGTCGTGGAATCGGTGCTGCTCGTGGACGGGTTCGACTCCGGGGAGGCCACCTACGAGCAGGAGATGGAGGCGCTGGCCGAGCTGCAAGCCTACGCGCAGGAGCTCGCGGAGGTCGTCGGGCAGGCTGATGTCGAAGCGTCCGTCTCGATCGGAGGGCCACAAGCGGCCCACGCCCTCGCCATGGAGGCCAACATGGGGCCTGAATCGGAAGCCGAGCTGACGACGCTCATGCCGGATCTGCATGAGGCGCAGCTCGCCGGGACACTGTTCCCCCCCTCCACGACAACGCCGGGCGATGCGGACACGGCACCCAGCGATTCCGATGCGACCGCCCTGTTCGGCAGCGGCGAAACCCTTTCATCAGATCCCCTGCTCTCCACCGATTCGATCACAACCGACCCGTCCATGAGCGACCCGCTCTCGACGGAAACGGCCACGACGGGTCCGACGGTTCCTGACAATCACACGGCCTCAGGTGGACTGCTGGGATCGAACGGCAATGTGCAGCTCGCCGCGCCAGACGGTGACGCGGTCGAGGTCTGGGGCGACGTCGTGCCCGGCCCCGAGGGCTCGCTGTCGGTCTCGGGCGACGTCCAGATCGAAGGCAGCACGGTGCCTCGCTCGACCTCCATCGAGCTGCCGGCAGTGGCGGTGCCGAGTACGCCGATGGCGGCGCCGGTGCGCCACGAGGGTCTCTTGCCCATGCT
>JAJFFA010000140.1 GCA_021776885.1 Planctomycetota bacterium | reverse complement strand
GGACTCGACGACGAGCGGATCGAAGTGGGAACCCGCCAGGCCCTCGATCCAGTCCAGCGCCCGCGCGTGGGGCCAGGCCTCCTTGTAGGGACGGCGGGTGGTCAGGGCGTCGTAGACGTCCGCCAGGGCCAGGATGCGTCCCGCGAGCGGAATCTGTTCGCCGCTCAGGCTCTGGGGGTAGCCCGTGCCGTCCCACTTCTCGTGGTGCGCGCGGGCGAGGCTCTCGGCGACGACGAGATAGCCCGGGGCGGGTCCCGCCGCAAGCACCTCGAGGATCGCGTCGGCGCCGAGCTCCGCGTGGGTGCGCATGACCTCCCACTCGTGCCGCGTCAGGCTGCCCGGCTTGAGCAGGATCGAGTCGGGGATCGCGACCTTGCCGATGTCATGCAAGCCCGCCGCACGCTCCAGGTCGTCGATGAAGTCGGGGGTCAGCTCGTCGACGTAGTGTCCGTCGGCCACGAGCCCCTCGGCGATCAGCCGCGAGAGGGCGCCGATGCGCTCGATGTGCTTGCCCTCGAGGGCGTCGCGGCGCTCGGCCAGGCGCGCCAGGGACAGGATCATCTCGTGCTGCGAGCGCTCGATCGCGCGCCGTCCCGCGATCGAACGCGCCGCCAGGGCGGCGGGCAGCGCGACCATCGCCAACACCTCGAGATCGTGGGGTTCGAGGCGCTCACGGCCGGCCGCGCACAGGTCGACCACGATCTCGCCCAGGACATCCGACCCGACCTGCAGGGGCTCCCCGTGCATGGAGGCGGACATCTCGGGACCGGCGTCCGCCTCGACGCAGCCGCCGCGAGCGTTGTCGTCCCAGACCTGGACGTGAACGCCGTGTCCCCCCAGCAGGTCGTAGACCGCGTCGGCCGTCAGGCGCGCCACGTCGGCGAGGGAGTCGAAGCCGTTGAGCTCGACCGCCAGGCGATGCAGCAGGTGCAGCGTGCTGACCTCCCCGCCAATGCTGTCTTCCAGGCGCTCCTCGAGCTCGTCGCTGAGCTGGTCGAGGCGCTGGGCAGCGTCCGCCAGCTGGGCCTCGCCGACCAGCCCGGAGTAGTCCCCGGACTCGAGGCGCGTCCGGGCCGAGGCCACATCGGGCACGGTCTCGACTTCGAAACCGCATTCCCGCGCCGCGCTGGCGCTCGCGGCGGAGGAGGGGTCGGTGCTGAGGAGCAGGAGACGCGGCTTCAAGCGGGGACTCGGGGCTGGGGATCCGTGGGGAGTGGACCCCAGAGTGATCGACCCCCCGGCCCCCCTCTTGAGCTGAACTGGCTGGCTTTGATGTGGGTCGGTGCCGCGCGCCGTCCCGCCCCCCCCCCGCTTGCCACCCCGCAGACGCCGCTTCCCGGTGCCCCTCGGGACGCGCCCCAGGGCGCACGCCCGCCGAGCGCCGAAAGCGACGCAAACCCCTGTGATTCAGCGGCTTCGAACGGCCGCCCCACACGCAACCCAGTCAGTTCTTGTAGGAGTGGATCGGGGCTGGGATGCGGCCCCCGCGCCGATGCAGCACCTCGCACCCGAACTTGCCCGGGTCCTGCACGATCGCGGTCCCGAGCAGCCCGCCCCACTCCACCGTGTCCCCGGGTCCGGCGCCCGGGACGGGGATGATGCGCACCGCGGTCGTCTTGTGGTTGACCATGCCGATCGCCATCTCGTCCGCGATGATGCCGGTCAGCACCGAGGCCGGGGTGTCGCCCGGTACCGCGACCATGTCCAGGCCCACCGAACACACGGCCGTCATCGCCTCGAGCTTGGCCAGGGACAGGGCCCCGATACGCACGGCCTCGATCATGGTCGAGTCCTCGGAGACCGGGATGAAGGCGCCCGAGAGGCCGCCGACACTGGACGAGGCCATCGCCCCGCCCTTCTTGACCGCGTCGGTCAGCATGGCCACGGCCGCCGTCGATCCCGGAGCGCCGACCTTGTCGACACCGATCAGCTCGAGGATGTCCGCCACCGAGTCGCCGACCGCTGGCGTCGGGGCCAGGCTGATGTCGACGATGCCGAAGGAGGTGCGCAGGCGCTTGGCCGCCTCGCGACCGACGAGTTCGCCGACACGCGTGACCTTGAAGGCCGTGCGCTTGACCGTCTCCGCCACCGCCAGCAGGTTGGCCTCGGGGCCCAGGCGCTCGAGCGCGGAGCGCACGACCCCGGGGCCCGAGACGCCGACGTTGATCACGGTCTCGGCCTCGCCCGTGCCCAGGTGCGCGCCGGCAACGAAGGGGTTGTCCTCGACCGGGTTGCAGAAGCACACCAGCTTGGCGCAGCCCAGGCCGCCGTCCTTCGCGGTCAGCGCTGCCGTCTCGAGGATGATGTCCGAGAAGCGCGACACCGCGTCCATGTTGATGCCGGCCCGCGACGTGGCCAGGGCCACCGAACTGCAGACGCGCTCGGTCTCGGCCAGGGCGCTGGGGATCGACTCGAAGAGCGCGTCGTCCGCCCGCGTGAAGCCCTTGTGCACGTAGGCCGTGAAGCCGCCGATGAAGTCGACCCCGACCGCGAGGGCCGCGGCGTCCATGGCGCGTGCGATGGGCACCAGGTCGCGCGCCCCCGAGGCTGCAGCGATCAGCGAGACAGGCGTGACCGCGATGCGCTTGTTGACGATGGGGATGCCGAGCTCGGCGGCGATCTCGTCCGCGATGCTGACCAGATCGCGGGCGTGGTGCACGATCTTGGCGTAGACCTTCTCGCAGGTGCTCTCGAGGTCCGGGTCGGCGCAGTCGAGCAGCTGGATGCCGAGGGTCACCGCGCGGATGTCGAGCGTCTCGAGCTCGACCATGCGCACCGTCTCGAGGACTTCGCGGTCGGTGAAGGGCATCAGACGCGGTGCATGAAGCGGAACACGCGCTCGTTCATGACGCGCACGGCGTAGGCCTCGGGTCCACCCATGCACTCGAGAGTCGTCTTGAACTCGTCGAAGGAGCCCTCGGGCGGCAGGCTGACCAGCAGCACCAGGTGGAAGTACTGGTCGACCATCTTCTGCGAGATGTCGTCGACGTTGACCGAGAGCCGCGCCAGGGCGGCGGTCACCTCGGCCAGGATCCCCGGACGGTTGCGGCCGATGACCGTCACGATCACCCCCGTGCGGCCGTCGCCGCGGTCCTCGGGCTCGGGCAGGGGCGGAGCCTGGCTCGAGCGCAGGGCGTCCGGTCCGCGGTCGGGCGCCGGGACGACGTGGTCGCCCCCGGGTCCGCGCAGGGCGACCCCCAGGCTGGCCGCGAGTTCGCGTGCCTGGGGCGTGACGACCGTGTCGGCCTCGAGGACGATCTCGCCCTGACCGGCACGCTGGACGTCGAGGGCCGTGAGGAAGCGGCGGGGCATGCTGCTAGCAGCCCGTTGAAGAAGTGCTCCGGATGCCAGGGCGATGGCATCCGCTTCGGTGTGGTGCCTGGAAACGCAGGCGAATCTGTAGATTCGGCGAGGCTTTCAGGTGCCGCACCGGAGTGGAGGACGTCGTCATGGCGCCGGATGACTTCTTCAACGGGCTGCTAGAGGTGGTGGACCAGGTCGGGATGCGGGCGCGGGATGACGACCTCGCGGGCCAGCTGACCACGCTCCTCGGCCACCCGCGCACCAGCGTCGACGGAGGCGCGCACGTCGCTGACCTCGCCCGTGAGGGTGTAGAAGCTCTTGCCGCCGAGGCCATTGGCGATGCGCAGCTCGAGCAGATCGATGGTGGCGCGCTTGAGAGCGGCGTCGGCCGAGAGCACGGCGCTGGCCACGGTCTTGGTCTCGACCACGCCCAGGGCGTCGAGGGTGCCGTTGATGTGACCCTCGCGGCGCAGTCCGAGCTCGACCTGGGGATGGACGTTGGGGATCAGGAGCTGGTCGACCAGGTCTCCCCGGGCCAGCTCGCGCCCGTGCTCGAGGGCCCCGGTCGTGTCCTGGACGCTGCCGGTGAAGAGCATCACGTACTTGCCCGGCTGGACCGGTGTCGCACACAGGAGCTCGATGTCCGACTGCCACAGGATCGCATCCGCGACCTCGACGCCGCGCGCGACCGAGCACAGCTCGAGCAGGCCGATGGCCGGCCCCATGGGCACGTCGCTGCGGATCTCGGGGTTCTTGTCGGTCTGGTTCATGGGTTCTGATTCACTTCACTCGAGTGTCGAGGTCGGCCGTGGGGCCGACGCGGCGGCCGCCCTCCAGCTCCATCTCGTCGATGATCGCGGACACGGCGCACTGGAAGCCGATGTCGTGGCCGCGGCCGATCACGTGGCGCGCGGCGCGGCCGAAGACGACGAGCACGCGCTCGCCGATCCCCGCGCCCAGGGGGTCGACGGCGATCAGGGTCTCGGCCGAGTCCTTGCCGTCGAGGGTGAAGGGCCGCACGACCAGGAAGCGCAGGCCCTCGAGGGACGGGTCCTTCTTGGTCGACCAGACGTTGCCGACGACAGTGGCGACCATCATTGCAGCGGCTCCCCGCGGTGGACGTCGTCGACGATGCCGACGATGGCCGCCTCGAAGGCGTAGTCCCCGTCTCCACCGCAGGCGACCCGCGCCGCCTTGCCGAAGGCCACGATCACCTCTTCGCCGATCCCGGCGCCCATGGGGTCCACCGCCACGACGGGCTTGACCTTCGGCGCGCCGGGGTCGTCGCGCGTGTCGACCGGGTCGACCAGCAGCATGCG
>JAJFFA010000139.1 GCA_021776885.1 Planctomycetota bacterium | reverse complement strand
GTCGCACTCGTCGAGCACACCGTTGCTGTTGCAGTCGGAGCCCTCGCAGTCGTCCGGCACGCCGTTGCCGTTGCAATCGGGGCCGTCGCACTCGTCCGGGCGGCCGTTGTTGTTGCAGTCCGAGCTGGTGCCGTTCGCGATGTCGCACTCATCGAGCACACCGTTGCCGTTGCAGTCGACCAGCTCGCAGCTGTCCGGGACCCCGTTGCCGTTGCAGTCGGGGCCGTCGCACTCGTCCGGACGGCCGTTGCTATTGCAGTCCTGGCTGGTGCCGTTCGCGATGTCGCACGAGTCCGGGATGCCGTTGCTGTTGCAGTCGGGCGTGAAGCCGTTGAGGATCTCACACAAGTCCGAGTCCCCACTGTTGTCGCAGTCCGGATCGCAGGCGTCCGGCGTGCCATCCGAGTTGCAGTCCGACTGGCACTCGTCCGGAATGCCGTTGGCGTCGCAGTCCTGGCTGGTGCCGTTCGCGATGTCGCAGCTGTCGAGCACACCGTTGTTGTTGCAGTCGATGGACTCACACTCGTCGGGGCGCCCGTTGCCGTTGCAATCCGAACTCGTCCCGCTGGCGATGTCGCAGTCGTCGGGCACTCCGTTGCCATTGCAGTCGTTGGAGCCCCCGATCACCTCACAGCGGTCCGAGACCCCGTTGCTGTTGCAGTCGGGGTCGCAGACATCGGGCGTGCCGTCCATGTTGCAGTCGGGCTGACACTCGTCCGGGACGCCGTTGCTGTCGCAGTCGGCGCTGGTGCCGGAGGAGATGTCGCACTCGTCGGGAACCGCGTTGAAGTTGCAGTCCTGGCTGGTGCCGTTCGAGATGTCGATGGCGTCGTCGACTCCGTTGCCGTTGCAGTCGGTGTAGGTCGGCGGGAAGGACAGCTCGGCGATGCGCGTGGCCCAGCGGTTGGCGGGCGAGTCGGCGTACTCCTGGATGGTCCAGAAGGTGGTGTCGTCGACCGGGTCGATGCTGACCAGGCTGTAGTCGCCCCAGCGGTTGCGCCCGAAGCCGTCCGTGATCTCGTACGCGGCCTCGCCGGTCTTGTACTGCGTCGGCGGCGCCATCTGGCCCGCCGGATCCGAGGCACGGCGACCGGTGTAGTACGCACCGGCGAACTGACCGCTCGACGAGCCCGTGAAGCCCATGACCACGTCGTTGACGGAGTTCACCGCGATCGAGGGGATGATGTAGGAGAGGGTCGGGTCGTTGGTCGTCCCCATCTGCGTCACCGAGGCTCCCGCCGCGTTGATCTCGTACCAGCGCGCCGCGGAGCGTCCGCCGCTGTCGACGGCGTGGGCGGTCCAGACCGAGCCGTTGCGGTAGACGGCGTTCATGTGGCGCCAGTCGACCGAGTCGAGGGCCGTCCCGCTGCCCATGGCCGGCGCGTCGGGCGGGAAGCCGAAGCCCGGCACCGGAATCGTCCCCAGGTTGGTCAGGGTCGGCGCGTTCAGGGGCGGGTTCACGCGACGGAAGCGGAACGAGCTGGTCGAGTTGAGCGAGATCAGGTACTCGCCCGGGGGCGTGCCGTACGTCACGCAGGGCTGGATCGCGCCTTCGAAGGGCATGCCGCGGAAGGCCGTCACGGTCCCCAGGCTGGGTGCGCCGGCGATCAGCGGCGCCTTGTCGAGGGCGAAGAGGGTCATCGTCGCGCCGCTCGAGTTGAACATGGCCGCGCCCGTGTAGACGCCGTTCTGGTCGACGCCCAGGGTCTCGTAGTCGGGCGTGCGCCCGGCGTCGGCGCCCTGGGAGGTCAGGAAGAAGGTCGTGAAGTAGGTGCCGGTCGGGTCGCTCGAGGTCGACGCTGCGACGTAGATGCGATCACTGAAGTTCGTGGCCAGGACGAACCAGCGCTGGCTGTGGGGATCGAAGACTACCCGCGGGTCACCCGGGCTACCGGCGACGCCGAACAGGTTGCCCATGCTGATGTTGATCGGCCGCGCACCCGTCGCCTTGTTCCAGACCGAGTAGTTGGTGTTGACGACGCTGACGAAGTGGTTGAGGCCCACGGCGCCACAGGTGTCGGGCGGGATGAAGCCGGCGCCCGGGTCGAAGATCTTGGGGCCGTCGAAGTCGAAGATCAGGTTGGGTGCGGTGCCGCCCCCGCCCAGGTTGGACGTGCCGCCGTCCGTGCCGTCCTCGTCCTGCTGCCCGCCCGGGCGCAGGTCCGAGGTCAGGGGTTGATCGATCGGGGTCACGTCACGGAACTCGCCCGTGCCCGTCTCCCAGGTGAAGCCGGCGTAGCCGGTGCCGGCCAGTCGCTGCTTGTAGCCGAGGTCCTCGAAGTCGAGCACGACCCGCGCGTCACCCCGCGCGAAGGCCAGGTCGTCCAGGGCATACCAGCCCGAGCCGTCCTCATCGGTGCGCGCCTCGAAGACGACCCGGTCCACGTCGACCAGATCGATGGCGAACCAGGAGGGCGTGTCGCTCTCGATCGGGAACCAGGCGCTGGTCGCCACTTCGCTCCCGGCGCGGTAGCCAACGGCACGCACGGCCCGGGCCCAGGAACCGGCGCCCGCCTGTCCCGCGACCCAGGCACCGAGCAGATCGAGCTCCTCGTTGAACGTGATCCCGATGCTCGCGTCGCCCCACTTGTTGACCAGGTAGTGCCGGCCCGAGTGCGCCGAGCCGCTGGTGCTGGTGGAGGGCACGGCCCACTCGCCCTGGGCCCCGTTGCGTGCGCGCCGGATCGTGCTCGAGTCGTGGTCGAGGGTCTGCTCGAAGCGATGCAGCTCGCGCAGGTCGACGATACGACCGGGGCCTGTCATCTCGGAGGTCAGGCGCTCGCCCGAGATGGTCTCGGGCTGGTCCTGGGCAAGGGTCACGCTGCAGGGCAGGCACGCGAGCAGAGAGACTCGCAGCAGGTGTGCATTCATGGGGGGAGAGCGCTGAGGTCTGGGGGAACTGGGTGCGAAGGAGCTCGCAACGACCAGTCTAGCCCGAACCCCCGCAAACGGGGGTCCGGCTGCCCGCACCCGCCCCCCGTAGCCCGGAAGAGCCCGCTCCCCTCAGCCCCGGCCGCGCAGGTCGAAGCAGAGCAGCCGCGCGCCGGCGGGCTCGCGCCCGAAGTTCTCGCGGTTGTTCTGGCAGGCGTAGAGCAGACCGTGGGCGACGACCAGGGGGGTCCAGCTCTCGCGTGCGTGGAAGAGCGCCGTGCGGGCCCGGGTCTCGGCGCCCTTGGCCGAGAGCGTCAGGTGCAGGAGCGCTCCGTTGTCCCCCAGGCAGAGCACACCCTGGGGCAAGGAGAGCAGAGACGCCTGCCCGATGCTACGCCCCAGGGTCTTGTCGGCGCCCTGGTAGAAGAGCTCCTCGTCCCAGCCGAAGTCGGTGCGCGCGGTCTCCTTGCCCGTGCGCGGGTCGATGCGCACCACGGCCCCGGCGCTATCGCGCACGCCATCCGCGAACCACAGGCCGCCGTCCAGCCAGAGCGGCGCCGAGAACTCGAGCCCCAGGGAGCTCGTCCACAGCTCCTCGAAGCTGCCGTCGCGCGCGAGGGACAGGGCCGCGCTGCCCGTGTTGTAGGCGGCGGTCAGGTAGACCTGATCGTCGACCACCAGCGGACTCGCGCCGAGCACGGACTCGTAGGTGCGGCTGCGGAAGGGGTAGCGGAAGTCGATGCGCCCGTTCGCCGGATCGCAGACGACGAGCCCGCCCTTGGGCGGGCGCGAGTCACCGCCCGCCGCGACGAACAGGCGCTCGCGGCCCTGGACCCGGGCCAGCACCGGCGAAGCGCAGCTCGGCCCCCACTCCTCCTCGGCCCCCCAGACCAGGCGGCCGCTGCGCACGTCGAAGGCGGCCACGCTCGGCCCGCCGGGTGCACCCACGTTCTGATACAGCTTGCCGTGGGCCACGAGGGGGCTCGAGCAGACGCCGAAGAAGTCGTCACCGACCTCGAACTCGGCGTTGGTGTCGCGCTTCCAGACGACGCGCCCCGTCTCCAGCTCGAGGCACTGCAGGATGCCCTCGACCCCGTGCACGTAGACCCGCCCGGCGTCGATGTAGGGCGTCGCCCGCGGCCCGCTGTTGCGGATGTAGCGCCCGCGGTACTCGCAGGGGTAGCTGGTACGCCAGAAGCGCTTGCCCGTCTCCGGCTCGAGGCAGTCGATGTGGACCGTGTTCCCCTCGCGGTGGGTGAAGACCAGCCGGCCTTCGGCGATCACCGGCTGCGAGTAGCCCTCGCCCCGGGGCATCTCCCACAAGAGCTGGGGCCCCTGCGCGTCGAAGGCCAGGTCCAGGGGGCGCTCGCGGCTCGTGCCGTCACGCCGCGGCCCGAGGAAGCCCGGACAGTCCTCGACGACAGCGCCGCGGGCGAGGGGCCGCGCCTCGGCATGCTGCACCAGGCCGGCGTAGGGCCGCGCCTCGGGAGCCTCCAGCGCCGGCAGGCTGTTCACCGTCGGCGGCTTGGGGTCCTCGAAGTCGGA
>JAJFFA010000138.1 GCA_021776885.1 Planctomycetota bacterium | reverse complement strand
CCACGTGCGCGCGGCGGCCGGCTCCGTCGGGCCCCAGGTCCTGCGCCTCACGCACTTCGAGGCGGCCCTCGAGGGCCAGCTCCTCGAGCCCGCCAGCATCGCCCGCGCGGCCCGCGCCGCGGGCCAGGAGGATGCGGCGCCCATCGACGACGTGCGCTCGAGCGCGGGCTACCGCCGCTTCGTCCTCGAGCGCATCCTGCGCTCCTTATTGACCGACCTGGCTTGACCGACCTGGCCGAACCCGGCAACGAACCACAAGCGCATGACCCTTCTCGTCATCCTCTCCCTGGCCATCGGCGTCTCGGTGGCCCTGCAGGGTTCGATCAACGGCGCCCTGGCCGGACGCGTGGGATTGGTCACGGCCGTCCTGGTCAACGCCGCCATCGGCTTCAGCGTGGCGCTGATCTGGTGGCTCGCCGCGCCGCGCTTCGCTCCCGTCGGTGAGCGCCCCCCCGTGGCCACCTGGATGTGGCTCGGCGGCTTCGTCGGCATGATCATCCTGGTCAGCGCGGCCTACACCTTCCCGCGCTTCGGCGCCGGCCCGACCCTCTCCCTGGTCGTCCTGGCCCAGCTGACCACGGGCCTCTTGCTCGACCACTACGGCTGGTCGGGACGTGAGCTCGCGGCGACGCCGACGCGCATCCTCGGCGCCTTCGTGATCCTGATCGGCGCCTGGATGATCCTGCGCCCGACGCGCTGACGCCGCCGGAGGCGCCCGCCGCCAGCCCTTGGGCTATCCTGGGCGCGTCCGCTCCCCCCCGACCCCCGAGCTAGCCATGGATCCCTTCCAGCCCACCCGCGACGACCGCTTCTCCTTCGGCCTGTGGACCGTGGGCAACCCCGGGCGCGACCCCTTCGGCGAGCCGGTGCGCGAGAGCGTGAAGCCCACCCAGCTCGTGGCCAAGCTGGCCGAGTGCGGCGCCTGGGGCGTCAACCTGCACGACAACGACCTGGTGCCCTTCGGCGCGAGCGCCCAGGAGCGAGATCGCATCGTTGCCGATTTCAAGTCGGCCCTCGATGACCACGGCATGGTCGTGCCCATGGCGACCACCAACCTGTTCAGCCACCCGGCCTTCCGCGACGGAGCCTTCACCGCCAACGATCCGGCCGTGCGCGCCTTCGCCCTGCAGAAGTCGATGGACGCCATCGACCTGGGCGTCGAGCTGGGGGCGCGCACCTACGTCTTCTGGGGCGGTCGCGAGGGCAGCGAGGCCGACGCTTGCCGCGACCCGCGCGAGGCCCTGCGGCGCATGCGCGCTGCGATCGACTACCTCTGCGCCTACGTCAAGGACCAGGGCTACGACCTGGTCTTCGCCCTCGAGGCCAAGCCCAACGAGCCGCGCGGCGACATCTACCTGCCGACCACAGGTGCCATGCTGGCCTTCATCGCCAGCCTCGAGCACGGCGAGATGGTCGGGGTCAACCCGGAGGTGGCCCACGAGCACATGGCCGGCCTGTCCTTCGTCCACGCCGTGGCCCAGGCCATGGAGGTCGACAAGCTCTTCCACATCGACCTCAACGCCCAGCGCATCGGCCGCTACGACCAGGACCTGCGCTTCGGCTCCGAGGACCTGAAGCAGGCCTTCCTGCTCGTGCGCCTGCTCGAGGGCACCTCGGGCACGGCGCGCTACGAGGGGCCGCGTCACTTCGACGCCCACGCCTACCGCAGCGAGGACCTGGAGGGCGTCTGGGACTTCGCCCGCGGCTGCATGCGCACCTACAAGATCCTGGTCGAGCGCGCGCGCGCCTTCGACGCCGACCCCGAGGTCCAGGCGCTGATCGCCGAGGAGCGCGACGCCAAGCTCGAGGGGCTCTGCGCCGGCTACGAACGGGAGCGCGCGACGACCCTGCGTGGCCTCGACCTGGACCCGGCCGCCCTCGGTCGGCGCGGGAAGCAGTGGGAGCGCCTCGATCAGTGGATGACCGAGCACATGCTCGGCGCGCGTTCGTGAACGGGCCGCTCTACCTCGGCTTCGACGTCGGAACCCAGGGCACGAAGGCCCTCGTGGTCGACCCCGACCCGGCGCTCGGCGTCGTGGCCCGGGCCTCGGCGGCCTACGGCCTGATCGAGGGACTCCCCGCCGGCCACGCCGAGCAGCACCCGCAGACCTGGTGGGATGCCCTGCGCCGCGTGACCCACGACCTGGCGCAGCGCGTGAACCTCGAGCGCGTGGTCGCCGTGGGGGTCTCGGGCCAGCAGCACGGCTTCGTGCCCCTCGACGCGGCGGGCGAGGTCATCCGCCCCGCCAAGCTCTGGTGCGACACGGCCACGGACGCGGAGGCGGCCGAGCTCTCGCAGCGCCTCGGGCACTCCGTGCCGGCGGGCTTCACGGCCTCGAAGATCCTGTGGCTCGCGCGCCACGAGCCCGAGCACGCCGCGCGCCTGGCGCGGGTCTTCCTGCCCCACGACTGGATCAACTGGCGGCTGACCGGAGAGGCGACGATGGAGGCCGGGGACGCCTCGGGCACGGGCTTCTTCGACGCGCGCGAGCGGCGCTTCGACCCGCGTGCCATGGCCCTCGTCGACCCGCGCCTCGAGAGCCTGCTCCCGCCGCTGGTCGAGGCCGGGTCGGTGGTGGGCGAGATCGGCGCCGACGCCGCTCGGGACCTGGGCCTGCCGCCCGGGGCTCTGGTCGCGACGGGCGCCGGGGACAACATGGCCAGCGCGATCGGAGCCGGCGCGACGCGCGACGGGACCTTCGTCTGCAGTCTGGGCACCTCGGCCACCGTCTTCGCGCACAGCGCCGAGCCCGTGGTCGACCCCGAGGGGCACATCGCCCCCTTCTGCGACTCGACCGGTGCCTGGCTGCCGCTCCTGTGCGTGATGAACGCGACGGGCGTCCTGCACGAGGTCAGCGCCCTGTGCGGCCAGGATCTCGAGGCCCTCACGCGCGCGGCTACCGAAGTCGAGCCGGGCTGCGGGGGCACGCTCTTCGTGCCCTTCCTCAACGGCGAGCGCACCCCCAACCTGCCCCAGGCGACGGGCTGGCTGAGCGGACTACGGCCGGGATCCCTGCGCCCCGGCGTCCTGTTCCGTGCCGCCCTGGAGGGCGTGGCCCTGAACCTGGCCTGGGGCGTCGAGCGCATGCGCACTCTGGGGCTCGAGCCCGACGGCGTGCGCCTCGTGGGAGGGGGCGCGAAGAACGTCCTGTGGCGCAGCATCCTGGCCGACGCCCTGGCTGCGCCGGTGACGGCCCTCGAGGAAGAGGAGTCGGCGGCCCTGGGCGCGGCGCTGCAGGCCCTGTGGACGGCGCGCCGCGCGGCGGGCGAGTCCGTGTCGGCGGACGAGGTGGCGCGCCCCTTCGTGCGCGCCAGCGCCGAAGCGGTCGAGCCCGACGCGGAACGCGTCGCGCGCTACGCGGACCTCGGCGCGCGCTTCCGCGTGGCGGTACGGAACCAGGCGGTACGGAACCAGGT
>JAJFFA010000137.1 GCA_021776885.1 Planctomycetota bacterium | reverse complement strand
CTTCGACTACGACGGCGACGCTGACCTCGACGTCTACTTCGTCCAGGGCGGCGATCTGGTGCGGCCGGCTGACGCCCCCGGCAACCGGCTGTTCGCGAACGACGGCACGGGCCAGTTCAGCGACGTGACCGAGGCTGCGGGCGTCGGCGACCGGGGCTACGGCATGGGCGTGGCCTGCGGCGACTACGACGGGGATGGTGACACGGACCTGTACGTCACGAACGTGGGCCCCAACGTGCTGTACCAGAACCAGGGCGACGGGACTTTCCGTGACGTCAGCCAGGCCAGCGGCACCGCGGACCTCGGCTGGGGCACGAGCGCGGCCTTCGTCGACTTCGACGCCGACGGCGACCTGGACCTCTTCGTCGCCAACTACATCCACTGGGAGATGGACAAGGAGAAGACCTGCTACTCGACCATCCGCACCCAGCGCCAGGACTACTGCCCGCCCAAGGTCTACTCCGCGCCGGCGCGGGACGTCCTGTACGAGAACCGCGGCGCGAGCTTCGTCGACGTGAGCGCCGAGCGCGGGTTGGCGCAGGGCTTCGGGAACGGCCTCGGTGTGGTCTGGGGCGACTTCGACGCGGACGGCCGCATCGATCTGTACGTCGCCAACGACGGGATGCCCAACAACCTCTGGCTGCAGGGCGCGGACGGCTCGTTCCAGGACGCCGGGATGCGCCAGGGGGCGGCCCTGGGCTCGTCCGGACAGGCGGAGGCCGGCATGGGGGTGATGGCGGTCGACCTGGAGCAGGACGGCGACCTGGACCTCTTCCTGGCGCACCTGCACGGCGAGCCGAACACGGTCTACCTGCGCGACGCGGGGGGCTTTCGCGAGCGCACGGCCCTGGTGGGGCTGGGGGCGAGCAGCCGCGCCTTCACCGGCTTCGGCCTGGGCCTGGCCGACTTCGACCACGACGGCCTGCTCGACTCCTTCGTGGCCAACGGACACGTCATCGAGGATCCGATGTTCGACGCTGAGCGCGCCTACGTGCAGCCCAACCAGCTCTTCCGCGGCAAGCCCGGCGGGCGCTTCGAGGAGGTCGAGCCGCGCGGCGGCACCTCCACGCTGCTGGTCGAGACCAGCCGGGCCGCAGCCTTCGGCGACCTCGACGGAGATGGGGACGTGGACGTGGTCGTGGTCAACCGCGACGCCGCGGCCCACGTGCTGCGCAACATCGCGGGCGACGGCCGGCCCTGGATCGCCTTCCGTGCCCTCGAGCGCAGCGGGTCCGACGCCCTGGGGGCGCGCGTCGAGCTCGAGGTCGACGGCACGCCGCGCAGCGCCCGGGTCCAGGTGGCCTACTCGTTCCAGGCCAGCAACGAGCCGCGGGTGCACTTCGGTCTGGCCGGCGCCGCAGTGGGAGCCGTGCGTGTCGAGTGGCCCGACGGCGAGGTCGAGTCCTTCGGCCTGCGCGAGCCGGGACAGGTGCACACCCTGCGCCGCGGCCAGGGGCAGGGGCTGTGAAGCGGCCCCGCGTGCTGTTCCTCTGCACGGGGAACTCCTGTCGCAGTCAGATCGCCGAGGGCTGGCTGCGGCACCTCGCAGGGGATCGCTTCGAGGCCCTCTCGGCCGGCGTCGCGCCCCAGGGGCTCAACCCCGGGGCCGTGGCGACCATGGCCGAGGTGGGCATCGACATCTCGGGCCAGACCTCCGACGACCTCGCCGCCTATCTGGCGCATCCCCCGGAGCTGGTGGTCACGGTGTGTGACCATGCGGCGGAGCGCTGTCCGCTGCTACCCGGCGCGACGCGCGTCGTGCACTGGCCCTTCGTGGACCCGGCCCATGCCGAGGGCAGCGACGAAGAGGTCCGCGCCCTCTTCGCTACGGTGCGCGACACGATCCGCGGAACCCTCACGCGCTGGCTGGAGGCCGGCGCGCCCTTCGAAACCGAGACGACACCATGAGACGACTCGCCCTTGCCCTGGCCCTCGTACTTCCCGTGGCCAGCGGCTGCTTCGTCAGCCGGCAATACGTGAACCAACCCCTGGCCGAGGAGTCGGTGGTCGGCCTCGTGCCCGGGCAATCGAGCGAACTCGACGTGGCCCGCGCGCTGGGCGGTCCGACGGACGTCGTGCAGCTCGGGCGGCGCAGCGCCTGGCGCTACGACCACACGCGTCAGAAGCGCGCCGGGGTCAGCCTCCTGATCGTGACCTTCGCGGGCACGGACGTGCAGTCGGACCGCATCTGGGTCTTCTTCGACGAGCAGGGGATCCTGACGCACTACGGGGCGACCTTCGACGCGGACCGCGCGCGCTACTCCGTGCCGCCCTTCGGCGTCGGGCACGACTGATGTCGGCTATTCGGCGGGTTGCGCTGAGCGGCGTGGCGGGGATGGCCCTGGCCCTGACGGCGGGTTGCGTGTCGGGGCGCTGGTCGCGGGTGGTGGAGGGGCGCGAGCTGTCCGGCCCCGCCCTGGCCGCTGAGCTGACGCCGGGCCAGGCCGACCTGAGCCAGTGCCTCGCGGCCCTCGGTGCACCGAACTACGTCGAGGAGCAGGGCGCCGGCATGGTCCTCTCCTGGGGCTGGTTCCGTTCGACGGCCTGGGGCTTCACCGCCAGCCTGCCGACCCGCTTCGGCAGCAGCGCGTCGTTCCGCTTCGACAACCTCGACGGGCGCACCCGGGGCCTGGTCCTGTTCTTCGACGCGGACCTGGTCCTCGAGCGCATCGAGCACGGCTTCCTGGCCGAGCTGCGTCCGACCCTCTTGCAGCGCCGACCCCAGATCGTGGAGTAGCGATGGACCTGGCCCTGAAGGACAAGGTGGTCGTGATCACGGGCGCGTCCGGTGGCATCGGGCGTGCGATGGCGGAGGCCTTCGCCCTGGAGGGTGCCAAGCTGGCGCTCTTCGGGCACCGCCAGTGGGACACCCTGGTCGAGTGGATCGCGCTCCAGCCCTGGAAGGACCAGGCCCTGCCGCTGCCCGCCGACGTGCAATCCCTGGCGGACGTCGAGCGGGCCTTCGCCGAAGCCTGCAAGCACTGGGGCCGGGTCGACGTCTGCGTGGCCAACGCGGGTATCTGGCCGCCCGAAGAGCTGCCCCTGGCGCGGCTCTCGGAGGAGCGCATCCGCGGGGTGCTCGAGGTCAACCTGTTCGGCGCGATCTGGACCGCGCGCGCTTTCCTCGGCGCCCTGGAGCGCACGGGTCCGCGCTCGGATGGCCACGGCTCGAGCCTGGTCTTCACCGGGTCGACGGCGGCGCGCTTCGGCGAG
>JAJFFA010000136.1 GCA_021776885.1 Planctomycetota bacterium | reverse complement strand
GTTCGAGCGGCCGCTCTCGATTCGCTCCGTCGCCTTGACCCTGCTCGCGGCCGTGGCCCTGGTGCATGTCCTGAGCTTCGCGCGCGAGTTCCTGATCCCGGTCCTGGTCGCGGTGATGCTGCAGTTCTTGCTATCGCCCTTCGTGCGCGCCATGGGCCGGCTGCGCATCGCGCCGCCGGCCGCGGCGTTCCTGGTGGTCACGGGCCTGCTCGGGGTCGTGGGTACCTCGGTCTGGTCCCTGAGCGGCCCGGCGCAGCGCTGGTTGGAAGCCCTGCCCGAGGCCTTGGCGGAAGCCGGTCCGCGCCTGAGACCGATCACGGACCAGGTCGAGGCGGTCCAGGACACGGCAGATCAAGTCGAGGGGATCGCCCGAGCCGGCCTGCCGGGATCGGTCCCTCCGGTCGAGGTGCGGGTCTCCGGCGGCACGCCGACCTCCTTCATGGTGCTCGGCAGCGCGGGGGCGCTGCTCGGGCAGGGCCTGATCACGGTGGCCCTGCTGTTCTTCCTGCTCTCCACCTACGACTCCATGCTGCGCAAGATGGTCGTCGTCCTGCCCAGCCTGCGCGAGAAGAAGGTCGCGGTGGAGGTCGTGCGCGGGGTCGAGCAGCGCATCTCCCAGTACATCGTCGCCATCAGTGCCGTGAACGTGGGCCTCGGCCTGGCGATCTGGGGCGGGCTCGAGCTGGTGGGCTTGCCCAATGCCGCCCTGTGGGGCGCCATGGCTGCCCTGCTGAACTTCGTGCCCTACATCGGCGCCCTGGTGGGCTGCGCGATCGTCGCGCTCGTGGCCCTGGTCAGCTTCGACTCCCTGGGACCCCTGGTGGCGTCCGTCTCGGTCTACATCCTGCTCACGGCGCTCGAGGGCTCGGTCCTGACGCCGCTGTTCCTGGGTCGGCGCTTCCGCGTCAGCCCGGTCGTGGTCTTTCTCTGGTTCCTGTTCTGGACCTGGCTGTGGGGGGTGCCGGGGGGGCTTCTTGCGATGCCGATGCTGGTGATTGTTAAGATCCTCTGCGACCATGTGCCGCGCCTGCGCCCCCTGGGGGTACTGATTGGCCCGTGACTCCCGGTGACCGTGAACGAGACGAGAGACTTCGGAAGTGAGCTCGGCGACTACCTGATGACCCAGGTGCAGAGCCTGGTCGAGGACTGGATCCAGCTCCTGCGCAGGCGCCTCGGGACACGCACCGTCGCCACCCTCTCCCACGACGACCTGCGCAACCACATCCCGCCGGTGCTGCAGAGCCTGGCGCGTTTCGTGGGCCAGCCGATCGAGGCCATCCGCTCGGACACCATCGGCCACCTGCGCTACCACGCCCAGATCCGGCGCACGCAGGGCTACGAGATGGACGAAATCCTGGCCGAGTTCGACTTGCTCGCGGCGGTGGTCTCGGAGCGCGCGCTGCAGTTCGTGGCAGGCTCCGGGGACTCCTCTGCGCGCGATGCGGCGGACGCCGTCGTGCGCATGGGCAGCGGGCTGCGCGAGATGTCCTACGTGGTCGTGTCCGTCTTCCGCGAGGTGGAGGTCGAGCTCTCGAACGACCTGTCGGAGCGCATGGAGGAGTTCGCTTCGGCTCTCGTGCACGAACTCGCCCAGCCGCTCAACACGATCCAGCTGGCGTCCGAACTCATCGATCAGGCGGGCGACAAGGCCGGTGTCGAAGTCGCAGAATTCACGAATATCCAGCGCCGCGCCATCGCTTCCGCGCAGCAATTGATCGAAGGGGTGCGCGTGATCAGCTCGGCCGAGGGCGCCCGGCGCCGGCCACGCTGGGCCGGTGTCCGCAGCATCGTCGAGCAGAACTTCGAGGAGCTGCGCCCCCTGGCCAACGCCCGGGGCGTCGAGCTGCGGGTCGCCGGAGACCTGCCCGCGGTCGAGCTGGACTCACTGCGTCTGCACCTGGGGCTGCTCAACGTCCTCAACAACGGCATCAAGTACTCGAACCCCGAGAGCGAAGCGCCCTTCGTCGAGGTCTCCGCCCGACGCGAGGACGAGGACGAGATCACGGGCTGCGTCCTGCTTGTGCGTGACAATGGCATTGGAGTCCCTGATGAGGCTCAAGCGCATGTCTTCCAGCGGCAGTTCCGAGCGAATCCGGAGCACGCGGAGGGGTTGGGTCTCGGGCTGTACCTGGCACACCGGGCACTCGAGGGGATCGGGGGGCGGGTCTGGATCGAGGAGAGCTCGCCCGAGGGCTCGACCTTCGGGATCTACATGCGCGGGCGCGAGTGCATGCCCGAGGGTGGGGTGCCCGAGGTGCAGACGCCGCTCTCGCTGCTGCCGGGTGCCGTGCGCCAACGCATCGAGTCGGCAGGGGAGAGGGACGAGTCGTAGAGATCGGTGAGCGAGCGCCCGCTCGGTTGTGTTATGGGGTGTCCTTCCGGGGATTAAGGGATTGTCTAGGCGCTTGCCCTCAAAAGGTCTAGACCTGGGGTCGGCCGCCCCTCTCCAAATTGATCCTATGGCTTTTGCGCTCCTCGTCGAAGACGATCCCGATTCGCTGCAGCTGCTGGACTCGATCGTGCGCAGCCACGACTTCGAGACCCTGACGGCCTCCAGCCTGAGCGACGCTCGACGTCACCTGAAGACTCGCACGCCGGACCTCGCCATCGTCGACGTGCGGCTGCCGGACGGCGACGGCATCGAGTTCGTGCAGGAGGTGCCCAGCACGACCACCACGGTCGTGATCTCGGGGGCCGGGGACCCGGAGGTTGTCGTGCGCGCGCTGCGCTGCGGGGTCGAGGACTTTCTGACCAAGCCCATCGACCTGGCCCATCTCAAGCTGCTCCTGGCGCGCTTCGACGCCTCGGGCCGCGGCGGTCCGGGTGCGGGCGTGTCGATCCTGGGCGAGTCGGCGGTCATGCGCGCCACCTTCGAGAGCGTCGAGCGGGCGTCCCGGTCCGAGGAGACCGTTCTGATCCTGGGCGAGACCGGCGTCGGCAAGGAGCTGGTCGCCGACGAGCTCCACCGCCGCGGATCCCGCGCGGGCAAGCCCTTCGTCGCGGTCAACTGTGGCGCGATCCCGGAGACCCTGATCGAGTCCGAGCTGTTCGGCCACGCGCGCGGCAGCTTCACGGGGGCTCACAAGAAGCATGCCGGGGTGTTCGAGCGCGCAGACGGCGGGACCCTCTTCCTGGACGAGATCACGGAGCTCCCGCTCCAGCTCCAGGTGCGACTGCTGCGGGTGCTCGAGCACCGCGTCGTCACGCCGGTCGGGGGGACCGCGGAGATCCCCGTCGACGTGCGTGTCCTGGCGGCCTGCAACCGGGACCCGCTGGAGGCCGTCGAGAGCGGCCATCTGCGCGAGGACCTGCTCTATCGCCTGCACGTCCTGCCGATCGAGATTCCCCCCTTGCGTGCGCGGGGGAGCGACCTCGAGCTGCTCGCAAGGGCCTTTCTCTCGGCGCTGAACCGGGCCACGGGACAGGCCAAGGCCTTCTCCCCCGAGGCCCTCGAGGCCCTGCGTGCACACGACTGGCCGGGGAACGTGCGCGAGCTGCAGAACGCCGTGCGTCGTGCCCACGTCTTCTCGGGAGCCGAGATCGGCTCCGACGCGATCCAGGTCCTGAGGCGCTCCGACGAGCCCTCGGATCCCTACGCGGTCGAGGTGGGGATGACCCTCGAGGAGGCCGAGCGGCGCGTGATCCTGGGCACCCTCGAGCGTGAGGCGGGCAACAAGAAGAGCACCGCCAAGACCCTCGGTGTCAGCCTGAAGACGATCTACAACCGGCTCCACAAGTACGGCGTGGACGTCTGAGGTTCGTCGGCGGATCCCCCGATCCGTCCCAGCTGCGTGGTGGTATTCTCCTTGCCGTCCCCATCAAGGAGTCCAGCCATGATCGCGTCCTGTCTCGCCCTCGTCAGCTTCGCCGCCGCGCCGCTCCAGACCGGCGACTGGACCCGCTTCCGTGGTCCCAACGGATCGGGAGTCGCGGCAGAGGCCAAGCCGCCCGTGAACTTCGGGCCGGATCAGAACCAGCGCTGGAGGGCGCCCGTGCCCTTCGGCTCGTCGTCCCCGGTCCTGACCCGGGACGCCGTCGTGCTGAGCGCTGCGGACGCGGACTTCCTCTTCGTCCTTGCCTTCGATCGCGAGAGCGGCGAGGAGCTCTGGACCCAGGCCCTCGAGCGCGAGTACGAGATCGAGGTCTACTCCGCGAGCGACTCCGCCTCGCCCTCACCGGTCAGCGATGGCGAGAACGTCTACGTCTACTTCCCCGAGCTGGGCCTGGCCTCCTTCGACGCCGACGGCGAGGAGCGCTGGCGCCA
Organism: Planctomycetota bacterium; assembly: GCA_021776885.1. GTDB lineage: Bacteria > Planctomycetota > UBA1135 > UBA1135 > JAJFFA01. Next base: position 252 of record JAJFFA010000136.1, on the reverse strand, counting down.
CCCGCTGCAGCCCTTCGTCAGCTTCTACGGCATGTCGAGCTCTCCGATCCTGGTGGGGGACGTGCTCGTGCTGCTGTGCGACCAGCAGGTGGGTTCGTTCATCCTCGGCGTCGACGCCGCGACGGGGAAGCAGCTCTGGCGCACCGAGCGCGAGGGGCTGATCGAGTGCTGGTCGACGCCCATCGCCCATCCCGCCGCTGCCCCCGAGCAGGTGATCGTCTTCGGCTCCTACTTCATCACGGCCTACTCGCC
>JAJFFA010000135.1 GCA_021776885.1 Planctomycetota bacterium | reverse complement strand
CGCGGCCCTCCCCGTGGGACACCTGCCGCGGCCGGTGCGCGCCCTCGGGGGGCTGGGTGGGTCGGGCAACCAGAACCGTGGCGGAGCCAACGAGCTGGGCCCCCTGCCCTGGGACTGTGACTCGATTCCCCTCGAGCGCTTCGCCGGGCTACCCGTCCCCCCCAGCCAGGGGCCCTGCTTCGCCGCCCTGCCCGACCCCACCGACCCCCTGGGTCCCTGCCTCGGCGCGGGCGGCGACGGTGGACCGGGACTGATCCAGCTGCACGTCGACCAGCCGGCGCTCAACCTGCGCTTCCCGGTCCTCGCCTCGACCGAGACCTACGTCGACGGCCTGGACATCACGCCGGTGCTCGCGCCTCCGCCGGTCGGCTGGAACGGTCCCGACTCCACGCCGGACCTACTGCTGCCCTTCTTCGGCTCGCGCTCGGGAGCGCAGTCGCGCTGGATCCCCCTGGGTCTGGCGCGGGTCAATCCCGATCCGACCCAGCCCGGCTCGGGGGTGCTGCTCGCCGATGACCTGGTGGCCTTCCGCAGCCACGGCGTCGACGCCCTGACCGGGCGCGTCCTGGCGGTGGACGGCGTGGTGGTGCAGGCCGCGCCGATCCTGGGTCCGGTGCCCCTCGGCAGCGACCCCGACCCGCCCTTCGTCCAGCCGGGCAGCCTGGGTCGCCGCCTGGCCTTCGACGCGACCCAGCTCGCGCCGGCCGATGCCCTGTATGCCCGCCGGCCCGCCCTGGTGCGGCGCTTCGACCTGCGCCTGGACGACCCCGACGGCCTGCTCGAGAGCCTGATCCTGCCCGTGATCGCGGCCGAGACCCTCGCGGACCCGGCCCTGCTCGTGGTCCAGATCGAAGGCCTGAGCCTGCTCGACTACGGCTCGGCCCAGCCGCCCCGGGTCAGCCTGATCCCGCGCTCCTTCCAGGTGGACACGGGCGGCGCCCTGGAGCGGCTCCCCGCCGACGCCTCGGTCACCATCCGCTGGGATGCCACCCGCGCGGACCCCGACGGGCTGCCCGATCCCACGGCCGCCTTCGGTTTCGGGCCCGATCTCGAGGCCCTGGGGGCGGCCGGCACGGCCGGGACCGGTCCTTGGGATTTCGTACGCTTCCGGGTCGAGTTCAACCTGAACATCGCCGGCTCGGGGGTCGACCTCTCGACCCCACGCCCGGCCCTGCGCTTCCTGCGCGTGCCCTTCGGGTACTGACGCACCGCTCGACGGCCGCCTCGGGTAGACTCTTCGCCCCGAATTCCGCTGGCCCGTCCTGGGCCCGTCCAGCGGGGTACCCTGTTCTCGAGGGGTCGCCGCCGCTGACCCGCGTAGTCATGCCTGAACCCATTCGCACCCTGCGCACCCGGGTCTCCGGACTCTGGAGCCCCCGGCACGTGATCGAAACCGCCGAGGGCGAGCCCCTGGGCACCCTGACCGTGCGCCGCAACCCCTGGGGCATGGTGGTGTCCGGTGAGTACCGGCCCGAGAAGGGTGAGGTGCTGTCGTTCCGTCGCGACCCCGGCCTGCTGCGCGCCCAGTTCTCGGTCTGGACCGACGGCAAGGAGTGGCTGGGCTCCTCCCTGCGCTGGAACGTGGTGCGGCGCCAGATCGACCTCTGGACCGGCAGCAAGCCCTATCGCATCGTGCCCACCGTCGGCTTCGACCGCGGCTGGCGCATGATCGCGTCCAAGACCGGAGAGGTCGCGAGGATCAAGGCCGGGCTCTTCTCGCGCAACGCGACGATCGAGGTCTGGCGCAAGCTCGACTTCGAGTTGCTGCTCTTCAGCTACTTCCTGGGCTCGATGATCCTGCGCGAGTCCCTGTTCCCGAGCTCCCTCGACATCATGCACGCGGGAACCCAGGAGAAGGCCTCGCCTTCCAAGGCCTGAGCCCGTAGAGCCCGCAGCGGGCCGGACATTTTTTTGTCCAGGACCGCGGGAAGACCCGACCCCGAACAACGTCCGAGCCGCCTCGGACACCCCCGCGGGGCCGCCAGACGGTCCCTCGGCCACACTCCAACGCTCCCAGACGGCGCAGCCGCCGCCCTCCTGCTCCCCCACCACTCGACATGCCATGCGACCGCTCCTCGTTCTGATTCTCGTCGTCGGCGCCTTGGCCGCTTTCTATTTCGCGTTCAACACCGGCAGTGCGGTCGTCCAGGAGGACGTGACCGGAGCCGATCCGGTGGCGGCCACGACGGCCTCCTCTGAGAACGCTGACCTGGTCACCCCGGACGCCCCCGACCGGGACACCGCGCCCCTGCCGGTCGAGCCGGAGCCGCGCACGGCCGAGGTCGGCACGGGCGGCAGCTTCACCAACCGCCTCGAGGGCCAGGTCGTCAACCCGAACCGCAAGCCGATCGAAGGCGCCTCGGTGGTGCTCTCGCGCATCGGTCAGTCGACCTTCCACTTCGTGGACGACGATGGCGAGGGCGGCGTCGACCGCTCCGATGACCTCGGCACGCGCACCGACAAGGAAGGGCGCTTCCGCTTCGACAACGCCAAGGCCTACGATGGCTACGCACTGCACGTCACCCACGCGGACTACGGCCACACCGAGGTGGGCCAGGTGTCCGTGCCCGAGCAGGGCCTGCGCACCGAGCCGGTGATCGTGATGCGCCCGGGGACGCGCGTCTTCGGCACCGTGATCGACTCCGGTGGAGCCTCCGTCGGCGCCGCCGAGATCGTCCTGGGTCTGCCCACCCTGGGCACCGGCGTCCCCTCGGGCCCCGGCACGTTCAAGACCGAGAGCCAGGCCAACGGCTCCTACGAGTTCAAGAACGTCAGCGAGGGCAAGTACACCCTGACCGTCGTGGCCGACGGCTACGGGCGCCTGACCCTGCCCAACGTCACGGTCACCTCCAGTGGCGAGGTCCAGCAGGACCTGACCCTCGAGGTCGCGCAGATGCTCGGCGGCCGGGTCGTCTCGACCACCGGCGAGCCGATCAAGGGCGCCGTCATCCAGGCCTTCTCGATGATCGGCGGCGGCCAGCAGTCGCGCTCCCAGACCAAGACCAACGCCAAGGGCGAGTTCCGCCTGGACGACATCCCCGCAGGCACCTACACGGTGCTGGCGCGCGAGAAGAGCCACAAGGCGGACCGCCTGCAGCGCATCGAGGCCGGGGACATGGGCGTGCAGTTCCAGCTCGTGCCGCTGCCCGCGATCTCCGGTCGCGTGATCGACGCGGCGACCAACAAGCCCCTGTCGAACTTCAGCGTGCGCCTGCGCGAGCCGGCCCCCGCCAGCCAGGTCGCCATGCCCGTGCACAACACGCGCGTCAACGTGAAGGACGCCTCGGGCGTCTACACGGTCTTCGCGCCCAAGTCGGGCACCTACGTGGTCGAGGCCAGTGCCGACAACTACGCCGACTGCTTCTCCGAGCAGTTCGCCATCGAAGAGGGCCAGCAGCTGGCCGAGGTCGTCGTGCGCATGACCAAGGGCGGCGTGATCCTGGGTCGCGTGGTCGACTCCACGGGGCAGCCCATCGGCGGCGCCACGATCGGCAGCCATGACAACGACTGGACCGATGACCAGTTCATGCAGGCCATCGGCGACATGTACCCGACCAACGCCACCACGCGCAGCGTGCGCACCAAGGCGGACGGCAGCTTCAAGCTCGAGGGCCTGACCCCCGCGACCTACCAGCTGGACATCAAGCACAGCGACTACTCGCGCGCCGGTGTGTACGACATCGCGGTGCGCGAGTCCCAGGAGACCGCGGCCGGCGACATCGTCCTGCCCTCGGGCGGTACGGTGCGCGGCACGGTCTACGGCCCCAGCGGCGAGCCGCTGCCCGGCGCGGTGGTCAACCTGTCCTCGGTCTCCGTGCTCGAGTCCTTCCCCTTGAACTACTCGGACAAGACCAACGCCAAGGGCCAGTTCGAGATCACCCACGTCAAGCCGGGCTCCTACAACGCCAAGGCCATGCGCTCGGCCGTCGCCGGCGCCGATCCCTTCCAGCAGCTCGGCGACATGAAGCAGAGCAACCAGAAGGTCGAGGTCAAGGAAGGCCAGGAGAAGAACGGCGTCGACTTCCGCCTCGATAGCTCGGGCGGGCGCTAGGCTGCGCCGCTTGTGCGGCGCTGGCTCCTAGTCTCCGAGAAACGGCTTCGACCCGGGCTGCGCATCGCGCAAACTCGGGTCCATGGCCGGGCGCACTCGAACGGATTGGGAGCGTCTCCTGAGGACCGGCCTCGACCAGCGCGTCGAGGTCGCCTACGGACGCTCCCGCCACTACCCGATCCAGGTGCGTCGCGACGACGCGCGCGGGGTGCTCGTGGTGCGCATGCACCGCATGTTCGCGGACGCCCCCGAAGACGTCGCCCAGGCCGTGGAGCGCTGGCTGGTCGTGGGCAAGCGTGCGCGGCGCGCCTGCGAGCTGCTCGACCGCTGGATCGAGGAGCGCCTGACCCAGCTGCCCAAGCCGGCCCCGCGCAACACGCGCATGGTGGCCAGCGGCGGCTGCCATGACCTGGCTCGCATCGCGGCGCCCCTGCTCGACGCCGAGTTCGCCCTCGACTTCCACGCCGACCACGCCCCGCCGCGCCTGACCTGGGGCCGACGCGGCCGCAGCCGCACGCGCCGCTCCCTGCGGCTGGGCAGCTTCGACCCGGAGCTCGACCTGGTGCGCATCCACCCGGTGCTCGACCAGCCGGCGGTGCCGTCGTGGTTCGTGCGCTACGTCCTGTTCCACGAGCTGCTGCACGCAGCCGTGCCGCCCTTCCGCTCGGGCAACCGCTGGATTCACCACGGGCCGGAGTTCCGCCGACGCGAGGCGCTCTACTCGGACTACCAGCGCGCCCTGCAGTGGGAGGAGGAGAACCTCCCGCGCTTGATCCGCTCGGCGCGCCGCGGCACTCGCCTGGCCCTGCCGCCGGTCCGATCGACGGGACTGCGCGGCCTGATCCAGGGCGTGCTCTTCGCGGAGTAGCCGGCGTGGCTACTCGGCGCGCTCGAAGATCACTTCGCCGTCGAAGTGCGGGGCGCTCACGAAGTGGATCGGTGCGGTCAGCACCTGGGCCCCCACGAGGTCGACCTCGGGCTCCGTGTCGCGGTAGACGACGCGCAGGTCGTCCCGGGTCAGGTGCAGGCGCACGATCTCGATGCTGTAGCCCGGCGTCGGCCGCGAGCCCAGGGCGACCCCCACGACCATCTCCGTCTGGAAGCTGACCGCGGGCGTCGGGGGCACGGGCAGCCGGCCCCGGGCGTGGATCTTCCAGGCTTCCTTCCAGGAGTAGTCAGAGCGCAGGACGAAGGTCTGGGGCTCGACGAAGCCGCTCTGGACCTCGTGGGTGAGGCTCTCGAAGCTCAGGGTCGAGTCCGAGGCCGGCTCGTGGGAGGCGCAGGCCCCCAGGGTCAGGAGCAGGGCGGCGCAAGCAAGCGGGAGCAGCGGCATGGCGTGTTGCAAGGGTCAGTCGAGGAGCGAGAAGACACGGGAGCCAGACGAGTCGGAGCCGGCGGACTGGCCTCCGAACCCGGTCTGCATGGTCAGGTCGAGGCCGGTCAGGGTCTGGCCCTCCGAGACGGAGATCACCTGCGGCTGGTCCAGGGTCGGGTACAGCGAACAGTAGACATCCTGGTCACCGCAGATGAAGCCATCGTTGTCGTCGTCCGACCCGGCCACGAGCAGGTAGTTTCCGGCGGGTAGCCCACTGATCGAGTAGTCGAGCACGCGGGTCGGGTTGACGATGCGCTGCGCCAAAGTCTCGAAGGAGACCGCGTCGACCACGAGCACGAAGATGTCGACATCGACCACGGTCGGCTCGTCCCCGACCGAGAGGGTCACGGCGAGGGTGCGCGAGCCGCCGTTCGAGACGACCTCGACCGAGCCCTGGTACAGCCCGTCGGCCAGCCCCGTGGGGTCGGTCGTGACCGTGATCCAGCCGGTGTCGGTGCTGGTCGAGGTGCCGGCGGGCACGGCCTGGGCACTGAGCCAGGAGCCCGTGGCGGTGCTGACGTTCAGGGCCGTGACCGACAGCATGCCGCCCCCGAGGTTCGACACGGCCACCGACTGGGTGCCGGCGCCGTTGCCGACCAGCGAGCTGACCGAGAGGCCCAGCACGGGCATTCCACCCCCACCGCCCATGGCCAGCTGCACGGCCTGGAAGGCGTTGATCAGGCCGGCGCCATAGATGTTGTCCTGCCCGGGCGCGCCCAGGTCGTTGGCCGTGCTCTCGAGCATCTGCTCGATCTCGGCCGGCGTCAGGCCCGGGTCGACGGCCAGCATCAGCGCGGCCACCCCGGCGGCGTGGGGGCACGCCATCGACGTGCCCTGGTAGAAGCCGAAGTTGAAGACGGTCGGGGAGCTCGAGTCGTCCGCCAGGGTCGAGAGCACGCCGTCCGCGTAGCTGTCGCCGTTGACGTCGGCGCCGGTGTTGCCCCCCGGGGCGGCCACGTCGACCGTCGGGTGGAAGTTCGAGTAGGGCGCGCGGTTGGCGTTGTAGTCGACCGCGGAGACCGAGATCACGTTGTTGTAGGCGGCCGGGAACGAGGGCGAGGAGGAGTTCTCGTTACCCGCGGCGGCGAAGACCGTCGTGCCGGCGGCGACCGCATTGTTGATCGCGTTCTGGCACATCTGGGACGAGCCTCCGCCGCCCAGGCTCATGTTCAGGATGTCCGCGGCCTCGGCCGGCAGGTTGCCCGTGCTGTTGGCGAGTCGCGCCCCGTAGAGCACCGCGTTGGCGATGTCGAAGGTGCTGCCGCCGCCGATCCCCAGGGCACGCAGGTGCATCAGGCGCGTGGCCCAGGTCACCCCCGAGACGCCCAGCTGGTTGTCGGTGTCGGCGCCGACGGTGCCGGCTACATGGGCCCCGTGGAAGGAGCTGGGCTGAAGCCCGTTGCCGTCGCCGACGTCCGTCGGGTCCGGGTCCTGGCCGTCGCCGTCCCCGGCGATCTGCGGGCTGGTGATCAGGTCGTAGCCGGCGATCTGGCGCGCCACGAGGTCGGGGTGGGCGATCTCACCGGTGTCGATCACGCCCACGATGACGTCATTGCTGCCCGTGGTCAGGCCCCAGGCGGCGGGCAGCTGGATCTGGGGGTAGTGCCACTGGAGGTTGTAGAAGGGATCGTTCGGCAGAGTGCCGCCCATGGGGCGCCAGACGAAGTTGGGCTCGGCGTAGGCGACCGCGGGATGGCTCGCGAGGCTGCGCGTTCGGGCCAGGGTGGCGCGGGCGCGCTCGACGGCGTCGAGGTTCTCGTCGAGTTCGAAGGCGAGCAGCCGCGCCCCGTCGGCACCGGCGCGGGCCAGCTCACGGCAGCCGCGCTGGGCCAGGGCGCCCTCGAACCCGCTGGCGGCCAGCGAGCTGTTCGTCGCGACGACGACCTCGCCCGGCCAGGTCTCGTGCAGCGGGCGCCCGTAGCGCAGCTCGCCCAGGGCGGCGCGCTCGCTGGCGAGGGGCGCCGGGGAGGCCTGGGTCGCGGCCAGGCCGGCGAAGCCCGAGCCGGGGGGCGGAGCGGCCCCACCCAGGGTCAGGGTGTAGGCACCGGAGCCGACGAAGGCGAAGACCTCGACCTCGTACAGGCTCATGCCGGGCACGTTGATGCTGCCCGTCTCCGGGTTTGACATGCTCTCGAAGGAGTCGACCAGGGGCGGCGGGTTGCACGCTCCTCCAGCGTCGAAGATCCCGCCGGTCTGATCGCGCACGAACAGATCGAAGTCCGCTCCGCCGGGCATGGCCAGGGACAGGTCGAGCTGCAGCGCCGCGGGGAAGGCGACGAGAAAGCGGTCGACAGGATCCGTGGCCGCGTCGGCGCTGCCCTGGAAGACCAGGCTGTCCCCCGCTCCGAACTCGCCGACGAATTCCCCGTCGTAGGTGCCGTTGGCGGCGTTGCAGCCGTCGTTCGGCTCGCTCTCGAGCACCTGCGCGACAGCGCTGACGTCGAGGGTCAGGGTGTAGCTGCTGCTGCTCGCCATGAACGGCAGGACGACCAGGTCGAAGCTTCCGTTCGCGTAGAAGCTGCCGCTCTCGGGTTGGGTCGCGCTGACGAAGAACTGCACGAACTGCATCGAGACCGGGTCGTAGACCAGGAGGTCCAGGTCCTCGGCCGCGTCGAACTCGAGCTGGAAGCTGACGAGCACGCGCTCGCTGGCTCGCACGCTGAAGCCGTCGAGGGGGTCCGTGCCACCCACCGAGCCGACCACGGCCAGGGACTGCCCCGAGCCGAGGCTGCCGAGGGAGAAGGTCTGGTCGACGCTGTCGTTCGGCTCCGCCTCGAGCACGGTCCCGCCCTGGGCGGGCACCGTCACCCGGCCCGACATGGACGCACCGCCGCCGTTGTTGCTGTCACCCCCGCCACTGCTGCAGCCGGCGCTGAAGGCCAGGCACAGCGCGGGTGCCAGGACGAGGGGGAGGAGCGAGAGGGAACGAAGGGAGCGCGGGAGCGCGGAGGGGGCGATCATGGGCAAAACGGGGGGGGGCAACGGTCGCGACGGCGCCCTGCGGACGCCACACGAGTATAGACGTCAGCCACGGTCGGCGCGGATCAGCGCGCGCGGGCCCGACTCCGCGGCCTCGGGCGAGGTCGGGAGCGCCGGGGGCCGGGCTGGCCGAGGCCGAGCTTCGGGCCGGGCCCCTACCGGCGCTGGCGCGCGTAGCCCGCCGACGTGTCCTTCAGGGACGCGTGGGTCAGGCAGGTGCCGAGGACGTTGCCGCCCAGGGCCTCGAGGCTGTTGAGCGTCTGCTCGACGTAGTAGCGCGGCGTCTCGCCCAGGCGCACGACGAGCAAGATGCCGTCGGCCATGGCGCCGAGCAGCGAGGCGTCCGAGATCGTCATCGCCTCGGGCGTGTCGACGAGCACGTAGGAGAAGCTCTGGCGCAGGCGGTTCATCACCGAGCGCATGCGGTCGGAGCCCAGAATCTCCGACGGGTTGGGCGGCAGCTCCCCGGCGCCCAGCACCGAGACGCCGTTGATCGAGGTCTGGCGCACGGCTTGATCGAGGGACAGGCGACCGCGCAGGACCTCGACCAGCCCCTGGCGTCGGGGCAGCCCCAGGTACTCCTCCACCGCCGGATGGTGCAGGTCGGCATCCACCAGGAGGATCTCGGTACCCGGCAGCTCGGCCATGGAGCAGGCCAGGTTGATGCCCGCGATGGTCTTGCCCTCGCCGCGCAGGGCGCTGGTGATCACCAGGGTGTGGGACGCGCCGTCGGGGTTGAGGGCGTGGATCGAGTTGCGCAGCCCTCGGAACTGCTCGGAGATCTGACCCCTCGGGTTCGACAGGAGCACGATCTCCTCGTTGACGATGGCCACGTCCCGGGACTCGTCCGGCTCGGCCGGAAGCAGCGGCGCGTGGGCCACGGGGCCGTCCGCGGACTCGCCTCCGGGCAGGAGACGGGTGAGGAGATTCAGGCCCTTGCCCTTGGGGGTCGTGTTCTGGCTCATGGAAAGGAGGCGCGGGCCGGATCGGACCCGGGTCCATCTTGCTCATCGGCGCTCGGCCTGGAAGGCCCAAGTGGAAACACCCTCCCACGCCCCAGGTTTCGATGCGAAACGCACGGGATGGCGAGGGAGGCGGCACAGCGCCGCGGGCGGAAGGCGTTGAGCAATAGGAAGTTGCGACAGCGAACCGGCCGCACCCGTCCCGCAGGCCTCAGCGGGGGCGGTAGCGCGGGTCGCCCTGGTCCAGGTCATGCGGCGTCGAGATCGGCCGCGGAGGCCACCCCACCCGCCGCAGGGTCGTCAGCAGTGGATGCCCGGAGGCCTCCGCCGCTTCGCGCAAGCGCGCCTCGAAGGCCAGGTGCTCCGGGTCCTGACGGGCGCGGCGCAGGGTGCCCAGGGCCTCCTCCAGGGCCGCCTTGAGCCCCTCGCCCTGGGCCGGGTCCGCCAGGCGCGCCACGAGGGCCTCCCGCGCGCGCCAGCCGTGCTCGCGGGAAGCGACGAGCTGGGCCAGGTCCAGGTCGCGGGCAGCGCCTGCGGGCTGCGCCAGAAGTCGGTCGAGGAGCCCGCGCTCCTGGTCCACATCCAGGAGGCCGGCCCAGAGCGCGAGCCGCTCCACGCTGGCTTCCGCCGCGCCGCGGCCGGAACCAGGGGCCAGGGCCAAGACCTGCAACAGGGAAGCCCGGCGGCCCAGGCCCGCCTGGCGCGCCAGGTCGAGGGCGAGGGCGCGCAGGGCGTCCACATCCCCTGTGCCCTGGGCCCGCTCGGCGCCCTGGGCCAGGCTGGCCAGCAGGGCCGCCGCGGGTTCGATCAGACCGCTGCCGAGGAACCAGTCCAGCAGCGCGCGCGGCCCGAGGGAGCCCGCGCCGAGCTGCGCCACGAGGGCATCGACGTCCGCCTGCTCGAGCTTCGTCGCCGGCCGCGCTCCGGCCCGGGTCAGGTCATGCGCCAGGCGCATGGCGCGACCGCCGGCGAGGGCGGAGGCGAAGAGCGGGCCGAGGTCGCCCAGCAGCAGGTCCTCGTCCCCGCGGCCGTAGCGCGCCAGGACAGCCAGAGCAGCGCTGCGTAGCACCGGGGCGGCGCCGGCCCGGGCCTGGGACCGGGCGACCTGCGCCGCGACGGGGTCGAAGCGCCCCATGCCCTCGAGCCCGACCAGCCGCATCCACTTCGAACGCTCGTCGAGGCCGTCCCAACCCTCGACCAGGACCGTGGCCAGGGAGGCGCCGTCGACGTCGACCGGGCTGGCGGCGGCCAGGGCGCGGGCGACGCGCTCGGCGCGCGACAGGGCCCCGGACGCGCGCTCGGCCAACCCACGGTCCACCACGCCGAGCAAGCGACGTAGCCGCTCGGGCGATCCGAAGACCGGCGCGACGCGGCCACGCCCGGCGGCGAGGATCAAGCCCTCGAGGGCAGCGGGGTCGTCCTGTTCGATCCAGCGCTCCTCCAGCCAGGCGACGGCAGCCGGCCAACCGGTCGAGGCCAGGGCCCGGGCGGCGGCGGTGTTCCAGGCGGGGTCGCGCTCGCGCAGAACGGCGCGGCACCACTCGATCATGTGCTCGGCCGCGCTCCCCGTGCCCTCGTCGCCACGCTTGGTGACGCGCACGAAGGGCTGGTTGCGGAGACCGCCGCCCTCCCCGGGCAAGCGCCCGCCGAAGACCTCGAACGACACGCGGTGCACCCGCGCGAGCTCCAGAACGAGGTCGCACCAGGGCGCGACGATGCGCGTCTCCTGGGTCGACGGCGCGGGCGACGCCGCGCGCAGCCCCGGGTCCAGGGAAGGGTCGAGCACGAGCGGGACCGGCCCCCCCGAACGGCGCGTGATGCGGTCACAGAGGTCGAGCAGCGAGGCCGAAGTCGGGTCGAGGGCGAGGCGCCGCGGCGCTCCCTCGCGCCAGTGGTCGGGGAAGTCGAGGGCGCCGCGCGGCGCTTCGGAGGCCGACACGCTCCAGGCCTCGATCAGGTCGGCCAGGGCCTGGCGCCCCACGTCCTGGACGCCCGGATCGGGGTCGGTCAGGAGCAGCGCCGCGAGGGAGAGGTGGCGGTCGTCCGTGGCCAGGGCCAGGGCCAGGCGCCGGCGCGCCTCGGGCCCGGCGCTGCGGGCCACCTCGGCCGCCGCCGCGAAGTCCTCCCGCGAGAGGTGCGCCGCGAGCCAGCGCTGGGCCTCCTGGCGCGTCTCCGAGGCCGGGGCGGACAGCCGTCCGAGCCAATCGGAGGTGGTGTCCGCGCTGGAGCGGGCGG
>JAJFFA010000134.1 GCA_021776885.1 Planctomycetota bacterium | reverse complement strand
CCTGCATCGACAAGCCCTGGACGTCGTCGTAGATCGAAGCCACTCCGCCGTCGACCTGCTTCAAGAGCCGCAGGCGCGCCAGCTCCTCCTCGGTCAGACCGAGGGACTGGGTCAGCTTGTTGACCCTGCGCCGCAGGAGATCGATCTCCTCGCGGTAGGCGCGCTCCTGGTCCTCGACCAGGGGCTGGACGTTCGCGGCCTCCTGTTCGACCTGCGTGCGAGCCTCTTCGACGGCCAGACGCTCGCGCTCGATCTCGTCCATCGCCTGCCCGACGATCTCCTCCGCCAGCTTCTCGGCCGCGCTCTCCAGGTCGCCTTCGCGACCCAGCAGGGCGAGCAGACGCCGGCGGAAGCCCGTCTCCGGTTCCTCCTCCGGGCTGGGTAGAGCCATCGGCTCCGGGCCGGGATGGCCACGCCGACGCGCCTCGTAGAGCTGGTACAGCTCGGTCTCACCGACCCGGTCGCCGCCGGCAGCGTCGGCCACGATGTAGCCCTCCTCCGCCACCTGCACCAACGTGTCGAAGGAGAGCTGGCCCTCGACCTGGTTGTGCGAGAGGCCCAACGAGAGGGTCACGCGCAGGGAGCGATCGCCCAGTCGGAAGCGCATGCGCCGGGCGCCCTGGAGGATGCGCGTGGCCAGGTTCAGCCCGCCGAGGCGCTGGGTGTGCGGGAAGATGGCGAGGATCTTGTCCTCCTCGACGCAACCGAGGAAGTCACTGGCCCGGGTCTCGCGCTTGAGCAGGTCGATGACCTCGGCCAGGATCTCTTCCTTCGACTCCCAGCCGTGGACCGCTGCCAGGTCCTCGAGCCGGTCGACCGCGATCGTCATGCACGCCAGGGGGTACGTGTGCCGCTGGGCGCGATCGAACTCGATGCGCATCAGCTGCCGGATCTCTTCGCGGGTGAAGAGGCTCTGGCCGCCGCGGCTGAAGCTGAGGGTCGTGAAGGTGGGCATGGAGGGGCCGGGCGTCCGAGCAGTCGGGCTGCCCACGCCTGGATGGAGGCGATCCAGGAGCGCTGGGCCGGGGACGCGCCGAAGAGGCCTGTCGTCCACCCCCGGGACCAGTCTTGAGGGGCGTGTGCGGGTTCCTTCCATGGAACTGAACGCTACCCCGCTGGATAATCCGCGGTCATGGGATTCATCGACACACGGGCCGCACACACCTTCCGCCCTGACAAGCTGGCCAAGAACAACCTGTTCGAGACCGCGCAGATGTTCTGCGACATCTACTGCCTGGAGCCGGGGCAGGCCCAGAAGCTGCACGCCCACGGGGGGGCGACCAAGTTCTACCTCGTGCTCGAGGGCGAGGGGCGCTTCACCATCGGCGACGAGACCCGCGACCTGGTCCCCGGCGGCCTGGCCTGGTCGGCCCCCGACGAGCCCCACGGGGTGGAAAATGTTTCGGGGCAGCGCACGGTCCTGCTGGTCACCATGGCGCCGAATCCGAACTAGCGCGCGTACCGCCACGCTAGCGCGGCTCGGCGCCGGCCAGAGCGCGCTCCGCGAAGAGCAGCTCGACCCACCCGCCGTAGCTCGCCACCCCACGCGACTCCCCCTGGGAGCGCAGGTAGAGGTCGTTCACGTCGGAGGCCAGCTCACCCAGGCTTCCCCGGTGGCGGCGCCAGAAGGCGCGCAGCGCGGCCAGGTCGCGCCCCACCCCCGGCTCCAGGGCCGCCTCGAGCGCGAGGGCCTCCTGCGGCGCCGCTCCGTGCAGCGCGCCCAGCACAGCGCGCAGGGCGCCGAAGGCCGCCGAGTAGCGCAGGTACGCCGAGGGCGCATCACGGGCCACGCGCCAGCCCACGTAGCTCGCCGCGTCCTCGCGCGCGAAGCCGCGGGCATGGGCCACCTCGTGGCAGGCCGCCAGGCCGAGGGAAGCGGCCGGCACCCGGGCGTTGACGTGGGCCTCGCCGCTGAACGGGCTGTAGATGCCCGCGATGCGCAGGCTCGTCAAGAGGCGCGAGGCGAGGGCGAAGCGCAGGGGCGTGGGCGCCCCGGCCAGGCGCGGGTCGGAGCCGGCCGCGCGCTCGAAGGCCGCCTCGACCAGGGCCCCCAGGTCGTCCCCGTCGCCCACGAACACCAGCACGCCCTCTGCGTCCTGCGGCAACCCCGCGCGCTCCTCGGCGGCCCGCTGGGCGAACTCCCGCGCCGCGGCGATGGCGACCTCGAGGCTCACCGCCCCGGGGCGCAGAGCGTAGAGCGTCGCCACCGGCGGACGGGCGTGGTTGAGGCCCCAGACCAGCAGGAACACGAGGTACAGGGCGCCGGCCCCGGCGGCGAAGCTGGCCAGGCCACGCTGCGCGACGTTGCCCAGGGAGCGCCGGCCCGCGCGCACGCCGCGCAGGTTGCGCACGGCGCAGAACACGAAGCCCGTCACGATCAGCAGCACGAGCAACTCACTGGCCGACACGGGCACGAGCCCGGCCAGGGCCGACAAGCCCGCGCGCAGGCGCGGGAACAGGCCCGCCGTGTACCAGACCTCGACCCCCTCGGGATCGCGCGCGGCCAGGGCCAGCCCCAGCCGTGCCAGGGGTCCGAGGAGCGAGAGCCCCAGGACGACCCGCCAGGGCACGGGTCGGTCCTCGGGGAAGTCGGGCTCGGCGGACGGCACACCCCGAGTGGACGCAGCGCGCGCCCGCCGAGCAAGCTTCAGGGTCAGAGGTCGGCCAGAATGCGCAGGTACGTCTCGTAGCGCGAGCGCGGCAGCTCCCCCGCCTCGACCGCCGCGATCACCGCGCAGTGCGGCTCACGGTGGTGCAGGCAGTCCCCGAAGCGGCAGGCGGGCGCGCGCTCCACCAGCTCCGGAAAGTGCTCCCGCAGGGTGGCCCGCTCGAGGTCCCAGAGGCCGAAGGCGCGCACGCCGGGGGTGTCGATCAAGGCCGTGCCCGCTCCGAGCTCGGGCAGCTCCACGCGCTGGGCTGCACTCGTGGTGTGGCGCCCCTTGCCGTCGCTCTCGCGCACGGCCCCCGTCGACAGCTCAGCCTCCGGACGCAGGGCGTTCACGAGGGACGACTTGCCGACCCCCGAGTGCCCCACCAGCACGGAGGTGCGCCCCGCCAGGGCCGAGCGCAGGGCGGCCAGGCCCTCCCCGCTCTCGGCCGAGACCAGGACGCAGGCGGCGCACAGGTCGCGATAGGGTTCGAGCTCGCGCTCGACCCGTCCGCGCGCGGCGTCGTCCACCAGGTCCAGCTTGTTGACGCAGACCGCGGTCTCGATCCCGCCGCGCCCCAGGGCCAGCAGGAAGCGATCGATCAGCCGCGGCTTCAGCCCGGCCGCGGACAGGACCACGATGCCCAGGTCCACGTTGGCGGCGATCACCCGCTCCCTGCGCGCGTCGCCGGGGTCGGGGCGCGAGAGCACACTGCGCCGCGGAAGCAGCGCGACGACGCGCTCCTCGCCCTCGGCGTCGCACTCGACGTGCACCTGATCTCCGGCCGCCGGCAGGGCCGCGCCCGGCAGGCGAAAGGCGGAGCCCAGGGCGACGCGCCGCTCGACTCCGTCCTCGCGCAGGAGCGCGCTGTCGCGCCCGATCGACACGACGGTCAGCCCCGCTCCGGCCTCGGGCGCAGGAGACTCGCCGCTGGCTCCGGCCACGGCCGGCCGCGGCGCCGAATCCTCCGGCCCCTTGGGCCGGCGCTGCGACTCATCCAGGCGCCGTGCCGCTCGGATGGGCTCGAAGGTGGGCTCCAGCCCGTCGTCCGCGTCTTCCTTGCGCGACCAGTCCGTCCGATCGCGGCGCTTGGTCCCTCGCCCTTGCTTGCGCTGGCGTGCGTGCTCCTTCAGCCGCTTCTGTTCCTCCGGCGTTCGCCGGTTGAAGATGCTCTTCTGCAGTCGTTTTTCGTTTCGATCCAAAGCGTTCGTTCCATCGGGGTCCGTGGGTCGGTGGGTACGACCGCCCGCGAGCGGATCCTCCGCCGCGGAGCAGTTCTCGAGGAGGCAACGCGACCTGGCAGAGGGGCGACGGACTCGGCGCTAGGAGCCGAACTCGGGGCACACGTCGGGCGCGGTGCAGCGGACCCGTCCGGAAGTTCCGGTACGAG
>JAJFFA010000133.1 GCA_021776885.1 Planctomycetota bacterium | reverse complement strand
CCACGAGCGCCACCTGCGCGACGTGCAGAAGATCGTGGGCGGGGATCCCGCGGCCGAGCGGCCGAAACTCTTCGATCCCCTGATCGGCTGGTGTCCACGGCCCGGAGCGACGACGAAGCAGTACGCCCACGACGAGACCGGCGCGCGCATCGGTGCCGCGCCCTCGACCCGCGAGCGCAGCCCCGGGGTGATGCGCGTGGTCGCGGTGGGCTGCAGCTTCACCCGCGGCGACGAGGTGCGTGGAGCGGAAGCCTGGGCGGCCCGCATGAGTGCCGCGGACCCGGGCCTCGAGGTGCTCAACCTGGGCATGGGCGGCTTCGGGCTGGACCAAGCGCTACTGCGCCTCGAGCGCGACGGCCTGCCCCTCGACCCGGACGAGGTCTGGCTGGCCCTGGTGCCGGGCACCCTGCTGCGCTCCACGACCCACTATCCGCCCTTGATCCGGCACTGGTCGACGACCCAGGCCTTCAAGCCGCGCTTCGTCTTCGATGCCGCGGGTGAGCTGGAGCTCGTCCCGACGCCTGTCTCGAGCCTCGAGGACTTCGTGCGCCTCTTGACGGACCAGGACGCCTTCCTCGACGCCCTGAGCGCGACGGATGTTTGGGTGCGCCGCGCGCCCCTGGCCTACGCCCCACGCGGCAGCCACTGGACCCACTGGTTCGCCACGACGCGCATCGCACTGACTCTGCACGAGCGCTCGGACCGTGACCCCGCGGACTGGGTCGCCGCGGACCAGGGCGGCGTGACGTCGCTCTCGCGCGCACTCGTGTTGCGTATGGCGCAGCGCACCCGCGCTGCGGGCAAGCAGTTTCGACTGGTGATCCTGCCCTCGAAAGACGACCTGCGCTCGATCCCGGAGCGCGGGTCGATCTACTGGAGCGACCTGCTCGAGGGACTCGCGTCGGAGGGCGTCGCCGTGCGCGACGCGACCGCGCTCTTGCAGGACGCCGGAGCGACGGAAGGGCCGGAGTTCTGGATGCCGGGCGGTCACTACAGCCCGCGCACCAACGAGCTCGTCGCCGCCTGGCTGGCCGAGTAGACGCGCTATCGCGCGCAGCAGGAAGCCGCATTACCGGCCCCGTCGGCAAGGATGGTGCATTCTGGATTAAGCCCGTTTCACGTGGTTTTCTGGACAATTTCACACCCACTACCCACCGTCGTGGCTCGTTCGCTGCTCGTCCACGATCCCCCGTTCGGACGACGCTTTACCGCAACCAGGTCCTACACCATGAAGAATCGCGTCGTCTCGGCGGCTGGTTCCTGTCTTGCCCTGTGCCTCGTCACAGCGGCTACCGCCTTCCCCTCCCACGCCGGCGGGGTCGTCGACCCGGCCGCGGTGGTCGCGAGCTTCGAGGTCGAACTCCCGCAAGTGGAGTCCTTCCTGCTACGCGGCACCTTGCCCGTCCCGCGGAACACCTATTTCCCCGGATCGAACACGACCCCCCTGGTGGTCGTCCTGCCGGACGGCAGCGCCGCCCGCACCCAGATCGAGCGGGTCACCTCCTACGCCTCCGCCGGGCACGGCGCCGACGTGGTCGAGCTGATCGCCCGGGTCAATCGCCCGCCCGGAATGTTCCCCGGGGAGCGCGCGCGTTACGACATCGCCCTGGTCGAGCAGGCCAAGGCCGACTTCACGATCCATCCCCAGGTCGAGGACTTCTTCGACGGCAGTGGGACCCTGGCGCTACGCACCCGCGACGTTTTCGGGCACAGCTACCGCGCCGACCTCCTGCGCGACAGACGCATCGACACGGGCGAGCGGGTGGACATGCGCGAGGGCGAGCAGTGCTCGGAGTTCCGAACCCACGAGATCCTGCGCCCCACCCAGCCCCAGAGCGGCCCCCAGGCCACTCTGCCGCACCTGATGGGGGTCCACTCCTACCTGCGCTTCTGGCGCGACGAGAAGTTCTTCTCCCTCGACCTGCACGTCCACAACGGCATGGACGGCAACGACTCCAGCACGGCGGTCGACAACGCCCTGGACAAGGTCTACTTCGAGAGCCTCGAGCTCGAGCTACCCCAGGGCTGGCGCCTGCTCGACTCCCTGGAACACCCCTTCTTCGGCCGCCCCTACAACGAGGGCAGCCTGCGCGTCTGGCCCTTCGTGAAGGAGCTGGAGGAGGACAAGCTGCACGTGATGGAGCGCCAGGCGCGCTTCGTGCGGCGCTTCGTGATCACCCGCGCCGACGGCGAGGAGGGGGCACGCGCCACCCTCAGGGAGGGCACCCTCGGCTTCTGTGTTCCGGGCGTGACGCCGTCGGGCGCAGAGCGCTGGTCCTGGTGGAACGCGGACACCGCGCGCTACTACCCCCAGAGCCACCGCCTGCCGACCCTCGACCACGTCGGCCTGGACACGATCCGCCACGAGCTGTCGTCGAAGTTCCGCACCTGGGCTGGCCAGGTGGCCTCCGGGAACTCGGGCCAGTACCCCTACACGGAGAGCGGGCTGGGTTGGGCCCACCCCTGGGGCATCCGCTACGGCGGCATGACCGGGGGCGACGAGATCTGGATCTACGACGGTGTCGAGACCGCCGCCGCGGCCTCCCAGGACGGCTACCGCACCGCGCAGCTCGTGGGCCGCGCCTACGTCGACCGCCAGCCGACGGCCCTGTTCAACAAGACCGGTCGCCCGACGCGGCTCGAGGACTGGTTGCACCCCAACGGGCTGAACGGCCCGTGGATGCCGATGTACTTCAACCTCGTCCCGTCGCTGCCCGACAACGACGTCTTCGGCTTCAACTACGCCCCCGACTTCCAGAGCCTGGAGGTCGAGCGCCAGGGCCGCAAGCCCGACTACGAGACGCGGCTGATCACCTTCTCGCACATCGACCATCAGCACTACGTGCGCTACACGCGCAGCCTGAAGACCATGCTCTGGCTCGGGAACGACTCCCTGTCGAAGGATGACTTCGAGCTGGCCAGCGAGCTCTTCCGGCTCTCGTTCCACGAGTACAACAACTCGAACTACGGCCACATCCAGGGCTCGGGCCTGAAGGCCAAGATGATCGCGACGACCCAGAACCCGGGACAGGGCCTCGGCTTCGGCCGCGGCGAAGCCTGGGCCCTGGACGCGTCCCTGTGTGCCTACGCCTCCGGGGGCCGCGAGCTGCGCGCCCGCAGCTACCCCTGGTACCGCAAGATCGCCAAGATCCTGCGCGACGGTCAGTCGGACTGCACGGGCTGCATCCAGGCCTGGCCCTCGACCAACTACCTGAGCGGCCAGTACCGCCTGCGCCAGTCCTTCGAGACGGCGATCACGGACAACGTGATCCGCGGTCTGCGCGAGACGGTCTTCGCGGGCCAATCGCCCCAGGAGACCCAGCGCCTGGACCAGGTCCTGGTGCGCTCGGTGCGCGCCAGCATCTCGCCCATGTTCTGGAACGAGCAGCAGAACGCGCCGTGGAACTTCATCGCCGTGGGCCCCATCGACTCGAGCCAGCCCCTGTATTGCGGCAGCGTCCCGGCGGGCGCCCACTCTGACAACGTCGACCTGAGCACGTTCTGGTCCTCCTTCGCCTACGCCTGGGAGGTCGAGCAGGACCTCGACTTCCTGCGCCACCCGGCTCTGATGACGGGTGGGGGGAACCTGTTCCAGTCGCTGACGGCGGCGGGGACGGGGAACCTGGGGAACCGGGCGGCGCTGCTGGCGCTGGTGCAGAGTTTGCAGTGAGACGAGGGAGAGGGAGAGGGAGGTGAGGGAGAGGTGAGGCCGGTTCCTGCGTGGGACCGGTGAGGTGAGCGTGGAGGGGAGGCCGAAGCGCTTACCGTTGTTTGGACCGATCGGCATTCGCCTCGCCGTCGCGGGCTTCGCCCGCGGCGGCTCGAGGTGACGCAAGAGAGGGTTGCGCGAAGGTGGTGATTTTCTATGCCGTTTAACGCGCGGCTGCGCCGCTGGGGGAAAGGCTCGGCTG
>JAJFFA010000132.1 GCA_021776885.1 Planctomycetota bacterium | reverse complement strand
CGAGCGACCCACGAGCGGCCCCGCGCACCTTCGAGTGCGCGGGGCCGCTCCCTTTCACTCCTCCTCGTCGCTCTCGTCGCCGAAGGAGTAGCCCAGGGCGCGCAGCTCGTCCTGCTCCTCGGCCGACGCACGCGGGGCGCTCGGTGGGTCGTAGGCGGGGCGGTACCAGCCCTCACTCTCGGGCAACGCGTCGCGCTGCAAGCCGCGCAGGCGGCGCCAGGCGAGGCCGGACCCTGACTCGATCTCCTCGCGCTCCCCCGGGTCGCGCTCGAGGTCGAAGCCGAAGTAGCGCTCGGCGTCCATGCGCGAGAACAGCTTGAAGGGGCCGCGCCAGACGACCTGCAGCCCCGAGTCGGGGCGCTGGGCGAAGACCAGGCGCTCCTCGAGGACCTCCTCCAGCAGGGTCGAACCCGTGAGGCGCTCGTCCGGCTCGAGGGCCAGGGCGCGGATCAGGGTCGGGATCAGATCGACGTGGCTGCGCAGGCCCTCGACGCGCGCAGGCCGGGCCGGACCGGGCAGGCGCACGATCAGGGGAACGCGCAGGGCCTCCTCGTACTGCCCGCCGTGCCCCCCGTAGACCTCGCCGTGGTCGAGCAGGCTCTCGCCGTGGTCGGAGGTGACGATGACGAGCGCCTGCTCGAACCAACCCTGGGTGCGCCAGGTGTCGAACCAGCGCCCGAGGAAGTCGTCGACCTTGCGCACGCCTCCGTCGTAGAGGGCGACCATGGCCTCGTGTTCGGCCGGCTCGACGAAGGCGGCGCTGTCGCGGAAGGCGGCCACGGCCTCGAAGCCCTCCAGGCGCTCACGGGCAGCCGGGACGAACATCGAGGCCCAGGGCTCCTCGACGTCGTAGGGCAGGCCCTGGCCGAGGGGCCCGTTGTGCACGTCGAAGAGGTGGATGAAGAGGAAGAACGGCCGCTCCTCCGGTCGCGCGGCCAGGGCGGCCGAGATGTGCGACTCGGCCTCTTCGACCTTCTCGTGGGCCTGATAGACGTCGAACCCGCGCTCGAACCCGTAGCGTGGATCCAGCCAGCCGGGCTTGTAGAAGCCCATGGAGTAGTAGCCCAGCTCGTCGAGTCGCTCGGCCAGGGTCGGGATCTCCGGATAGAGCGCGTTGTTGGCCTCGAACACTCCGTGCTGCGTGGGGTGCATCCCGGTCAAGAGGCTCATGTGCGCGATCAGGGTCCAGGAAGCGGTCGTGTAGGCGCGCTCGAAGACCAGGCTCTCGGCGGCGAGGCGGTCGAGGGCCGGGGTCGTGTCGCGCTCGTAGCCGTGGAAGCCGACGTGGTCGCGGCGCAGGGTGTCGATCGAGATCAGCACGATGGGCGGCGGTGCGCCCTCGAGGCGGGTCGGATCGGCCTGCGGGGCGCACGTCGGGGGCAGGAGCAGGGCCAGGGCCAGGGTCGTGGGGCGTGCCAGCATGGGCCCGGATAATACGCGCCTGGGCCCGTGGGGATCGCCGCGACCCACGCCTGAGACCAGAACCCGGAGCTCCCGCCGTCGACCTCAGGTCTCCAGCCGAAGGGGCCGAGAGAGACGCGGAAGCCCCTTGTCCCATGAGGTCCCCATGTCGCTCCGTCCCCAGCTCCTCGCCCGCCCCTTCGCCCCGCTGCTCGTCTGCGCCCTGTGGCTGCCCGCCTGCGGACAGACGGACGACCCGAACACGGGTCAGGGCACCGTCACTCTGGCCCTGACCGATGCGGCCTCGGACGACCTCGCGTCGTTCTGTGTCGACATCAAGGCCGTCACCTTGACCCGCAGCCTGGGCGACGACGTGGGCGTTCTACCCGAACCGATCCGCGTCGACCTGGTCACGCTGACGGAGGTCAGCCAGATCCTGAACGTCGCCTCCGTTCCCATCGCCAGCTACACGGCCGCCGAGGTCACCTTCGACTTCACGAACGCCGAGGCCTACCTGGTGGGCAGCGCACTGCCGGCGACGATTCTGGACGGGGACGGCAACGCCCTCACGGGTTGCGTCACCCTGCCGATCAACGTGGCCAACTCCATCGCCGCGACGGCCGGGCGCAACCGCGTGCTCGAGCTCGACTTCGACCTGGACCAGTCGGTGCGCGCCGACACGGGCGCGAACAGCGTCTTCGTCGAACCGGCGATCGTGCTGCGCGTCGACCGCACCGATCCCAAGGAGATCATCGTCGGAGGCGAGATCAACTCGGTGGACACGGGCGCCGGCACGATCGCCATGGAGCTGCAGACCCTGACGGGTCAGCGCATCACGGATATCGACGTCACGGTCACCGGCTCCACGGTGTACCAGGTCGACGGCACGCCCTTCACCGGCAGCGGCGGCCTGGCCGCCGTCGCCGCGCTCCCGGCGGGCACCTGGATCCAGCTCTACGGCGCGGTCAACCTGTTCCAGGCCGAGGTGGCAGCGGTCTACGTCGAGGCCGGCGTCGGGACATACAACGGTGGCTCGGACATCATCCAGGGCCACGTGGTCCAGCGCATCGGTGGCGCCGGCGCGGACGCCACCCTGACCGTCCTGGGGCACTCGAACAACGCGGCCCACACACAGTTCCTGTTCAACACGCTCTTCACCGTCAACACGTCCTTCAGCAACACGACGGTGGTGCGCCGTGCGGGGACGACCCCCTTCGACACTGACGACATGAACGTGGGCAGCCAGGTGCGGCTCTTCGGCAGCCTCTCGGGCACGACCCTGGACATGACCAGCGCGCCGAGTGTCGCTCGCCTGCAGATCACCCGCGCCCTCGGCTTCGCCAACTCCGCCCCCGCCGCGGGCTCCCTCGAGCTCGATCTGGTGCGCATCGACCTGCGCGACGAGTCGGCCTTCACCTGGACCGACGGGGGCCCGACGCCTGCGGACCCCACGATGTTCCAGGCCACGACAGGCAGCCTGACCACGGGCCTCGGGATCGCTACCAGCACGGCGGTCGAGCTGCGTGGATTCTTCCCGGCCGTGGACGACGCGGGGGACGACTTCACGGCGCTCTCCGCCTCGAACCGCGACAACGCGCCTTCCCTGCTGCTGATCGCCGACCGCACGGGGGGCATGAACGTGACCCCCACCGTGGCCGGGGGCGAGCTGTCCTTCGCCTTCAGCGGCGCGGCAGTGGTGGGCGAGCTGGCAGTGATCGACCGCGGCTTCGTCGGCGTGACGCCGGTGCCGACCACCCCGGCGCTCGTCCTGGAGCGCAACCCCATCCTGGGCATCTACGCCTTCCGGATCCGCCAGACGGACCAGGTCGCCCTGTTCCTGAACTACGACGACTTCCTCACGGCCCTGGGCACCGCCCTGGGTCAGGGAGCCGACGTCTACAACCTGGGTGCCCTCGGCAACTACGACTCGATGACCAACACACTGACCGCAGGCCTGCTGCTCGTCGCCCTGGACTAGGAGTCTGCGCCAGCGCTGGCTCGCGCGCGTCAGCGCAGCCGCACGCGCTCGAAGGAGCTCTCGACGCCG
>JAJFFA010000131.1 GCA_021776885.1 Planctomycetota bacterium | reverse complement strand
CGACACAATCAAACCGGCCGTTAAGACTGTGCAAAAGATTCCAGCTGTGCAACACGAAATCGAATCCTTATTGGGACGCATCGAAGACCTCGAGGACCTCCTGCGCTGGGGCGCCACGCGCCCCGGGATCGAGCGCCAGCTGATGCTCGGCTTCTCCCTCAGCGGCAACACGCTCCTGCGCCTCCTGGCCCTGGGGCAGGAGCGCCCCGCTGCCGCCATCGCCGTCAGTCCGCCCACCGACCTCGAGTCCAGCTCCCTGCGCCTGCTCGCCCCGTCCCGTCGCCTGTACGACTACACGATCCTGCAGAGCTGTCGACGCTGGGTGCCGGTCCTGCGCGGTCCGGGTCCCGACCCGCCGCTCTATCGCGTGCCGCGCTTCTCGTCGCTGCGCGAGTTCGACCGCCTCTACATCGCTCCGGTCTCGGGCTTCCGCGACCGCGACGAGTACTACGCGACGGCGTCGAGTGGGCCTCTACTGGGGCGCATCGAGACTCCAACGGTCATCCTGACGGCGGAGGACGATCCCATCGTCGAGTGCGCCGCCCTGCGCGCCACGCCGCGCTCGCGGTCGGTCCAGTTGCACGTCGAGGGCCACGGGGGGCACCTGGCGTTCCTGACCCGAGCCACGGGCCGTGGGGGCCGGATGGGGCTCTCGCGCTGGCTGCCGCAGGCCCTGACCCGCTGCGCCCAGGCCCTCTCGGGGGAGGCCTAGGCCAGGTCTTGGCGCGGAAGTCGCCAACGATCGGGCGCTGGGCGGTAAAAGGAGGGGGTGGGAGTGGGTCCCCGGGCGCTTCGTCCGGACCGCGCCCGCGGAGGAACCCCCATGCGCCGCACCCTGGTCACCTACGTCAAGCCCCACGTTCAGGAAGACCCACTGTCGATGATCCTGGGCCTGGGGTACCTGGGCGGCATGCTCGAGCGCGAGGGCATTCCGGTCGAGCTGGTCGACGAGCGCATCGGCGACGACCGCGCGATGATGGACGCCATCGAGCGCAACGACGTGATCGGCTTCAGCGCCCTGACCCCGAACATCCGCCGCGCCATCGCCTGGGCCAAGTACGCCAAGCAGCACGGCAAGATCACGATCATGGGCGGCCCCCACGCCTCGGTCGACCAGGGCGTGTTCCTGGAGAGCGGCCACTTCGACTTCGTGCTCAAGGGCGAGGGCGACTACACCCTGCCCCAGTTCCTGAAGGCCTACGAGGGCGCCGACGAGGCCGCGCTCGAGGCGATCCCGGGCCTGGCCGCCATGCGCGAGGGCGAGATGTGGATCGACAACCCCGCGCCGCCGCTGATCAAGAAGCTGGACGAGCTGCCCTTCCCGGCGCGCCACCTGCTTCCGATGGAGTCGTACTTCAAGAACAACCCCGAGCACCTCGTCTACATCTTCAGCACCCGCGGCTGCCCCTTCAAGTGCATCTTCTGCCAGAAGGAGCTGACGGGGCGCGGCTTCCGCGTGCGCTCGACCGAGGCCATCGTCGACGAGCTCGAGCACATCATCCAGTCCTACGACCCGGGCGTGATCGCCTTCGTGGACGAGATCCTGACCCTGCGCAAGAAGCGCATCCACGAGATGTGCGACGAGATCCTGCGTCGCGGTCTGAAGTTCGAGTGGATCGCGAACACGCGCGCCGACTGCGTCGACTATCCGCTGCTCAAGCACATGCACCGTGCCGGGTGCCGCCGCATCTACTACGGTTGGGAGTCGGGCAGCCAGCGCATGCTCGACGTGCTCAAGAAGGACCTGACCCCCGAGGCCATCGTGCGCGCCGCCAAGATGACGCGCCGCGCGGGCATCTGGGCCAAGGTCTACATCATCGTCGGCAGCCCCGGGGAGACGCCCGACGACATCGCCGAGACCGAGAAGGTGCTCAAGCTGGCCGGCCCGGACCTGATCCGCATCTCCGTCTTCAACCCGCTGATCGGCACCGAGTCCTGGGACAACTACCAGGCCAGCATCGACATGGAGGACCTGTCCGAGAACTACGTGTCCTCGAACCGCTCGGGCTACGTGCACGAGCACTTCAGCCAGGTCGAGCTGGAGGAGCTGCGCAAGAACATGGTGCGCAGCTACGAGCGCTGGTACTACTCGATGCCCCAGCGCGTGCGGCGCCTGTACGAGCGCGCGATCTACTACGCCGAGAACCCGCGCTACGGCAAGAAGCGCCTGGGTCGAGCCCTGGGCCTGGTGCCGCCGCCCAAGCGTCACGTCGTCACGAACCACCATTAAATCGGGGCTAGTTTTGACCGACCTCGGATACCCGACGCGGCACCAGAGCAAGGTGCGCGCCCTGCACGAGACCACCAAGGGGCTCTCCCTGGCGCTCTCCTCCGCGGCCGACCGCGACGACCAGGGCCGACTCTACGACGACTGCTTCAAGAAGAGCGACGGGCGCGCGGTGATCGGCTGGCGCTACGACGGCAATCCCCACGGGGAGGCCCTGGCCATGCTGGCGCGCAACGAGGCCGGGCTGCTCGTCTCGAGCTACGCCTGCCAGCCGCGGCGCGTCTTCGGCCGCGGCGACCCCCAGCGCGCCTGCACCATCGGCCAGACGGGGGACGTCATGACCCACCCCGACTGGCGCAAGCTGGGGGTCTTCGCGGACCTGAACTGGGCCGCGATGGACGAGGCTCGGCGGCGTGGCTGGCCCGTCGCCTGGGGCCTGCCCAACGCCAACTCGGGGCACCTCTTCTTCGGCAAGCTCGACTGGCAGCTGGCCGGGCACATCGGACCCTGGACCTTCGTCCTGGCCGCGGACGCCCACGCCCGTCGCGAGCGCATGCGCGCCGGCCGCCTGGCCTCTGCCATCGTGCCCTGGTCCTACTGGCGCGGCAGCATGACCCGCGGGCGCCTGCGCGAGCTCTCCTGGTCGAAGGTGACGGCGGCGCCGATCGAGCGCTTCACTCCCGAGGTCGATGAGATCTCGAAGGAGGTGGAGACGCGCCACGACTTCATGGTGCGACGCGACGCGGCGTACCTGAACTGGCGCTACTTCGACGCTCCGTCGGGGCTCTTCCGTGCCCACGGGGTCTACGATGGCGCGGGGGCCCTGCGCGGCTACGTCGTGCTGCAGATGCCGCGTCCGGGGGAGATGGTCGGCTTCGTGGTCGACATCCTGGCCCTCGACGACGTGGCCCTGGCGGCGGCCATGGACACCGCCCTCGGCCACCTGCAAGCCGCGGGCGCCTCGGTGGCGCGGGCCTACGCCATGAAGCTCTCATGGTGGGAGCAGCAGCTCGCGCGCTGCGGCTTCCGCGCGCCCAAGCGCAACGGCTACAAGGAGGTCGGCGCATACCCGATCCTGCCCGAGCACCCGATGACGCCCGCTGGAATGTGCACCGCGCGCTGGTACTTCACCGACGGTGACCGGGACGACGAGACCGTGCGCTGAGTGTGACGCGGCTGAGCGCGCGTGAGCCCCCTCCTTCGAGCCCTGCGCTCGCGCTTCGCGCGGGACGCGGCGACCCTGCAGGCGTCGGGGCTGATCAACCAGGTCAGCCAGGCGCTCTCGACGGTCTGCATCGCGCGCCTCCTCGGCGCCCAGGGGCAGGGCCTCTACGTCTCCGCCATCGCGCTGCAGGGGCTGTTCTACGTCACGGTCAGCGTGGGGCTGACCCAGGCCACCGTCAGCCAGGTGGCGGCGGCCGCTGCCCGCGGCAAGGGGGCCAAGGTGGCCGACTGGCTGGGCTTCCTGTGCAAGAGCCTGGCGCTCTTCGGCCTCTTGCTCGTGCTCGGCGGCTGGCTGGCCCTGCCGCGCATCGCCACGACGCTGTACGACGACGAGGTCGCCCAGCGCATCGCCTTCTGGGCCTGGCTGCTGTGCTTCCAGGTGCTGCTCGAGCTGCCGCGGGTCGTGTGCGGCGTGGCCTTCCAGGGCACCCGGCGCATGGGGTCGCTGGGCCTGATCGAGAACGGCCACGAGCTGGTGCGCCTGACCCTGGTGGTGGGGGGGGCGGCCTGGAGTGGGGGCCCCGAGGGCGCGGTGCTGGGCTCCATCGCGGCCAGCGCCGTCGGCGGGCTGCTGGCCGTCTGCGTCTACGCCCGCGTGCGCTCCGTGCCAAGAGGACCCGAAGGATCCGTCGACGCCGGCCTCTTGCCCCCGCTGCGCGCGGTCCTGGCCGCCGTCCCGCGCGTGCCCCTGATCGCCGGGGTGCGCATGGGGCTGCGG
>JAJFFA010000014.1 GCA_021776885.1 Planctomycetota bacterium | reverse complement strand
TCGTGGACCCCGTTCGCGAAGGCCACGGTAGCGGCGGTGGTCTCTACCGCAATCTGATCGAACGGTGTCGCGCCCTCGGCTTCTTTGGCCGGTCGGCCCGCTCACGCCGGCGCGGGGCTCGAGCGCGCGGCGCGCAGCATCTGGATCGCGGTGATCATGACGACTACGACGACGAGCCACTTGAGGGCGTCGAGCGGGAGCGATTTGACGACGAGCGCGGCGATCAGCACGGCGGGGATTCCGCCCAGGGTCAGGCCCAGGGCGGCGCGCCAGTGCAGCTTCTGCGAGCGCGCGAAGCGCGTGCTGGCCACCGGCATCAGGAAGGCGCAGGCCCCCATCATGATCGGGAACGCGGCGACCGGGTTCATGCCCAGCAAGCTGACGAGGATCATGCACGGCGCGTAGAGGCCGACACCGATCGTCATCAGGGCGCCGAGCAGCGCGATCGCGAGACAGGCGGGAATCAGAAGCGGGAGCTCGAGCGCCAGGGCGTCCGTGCCCTCGGGCTTCAGGCCGGACTGGAACGCGGCCATGAGCAGGGCGGCGGCGAGGAGCCCGACTCCCATCCCGAGCTGGATGCCGCGCTTCGGCAGGCGCGCCACGACGCCCGCGCCCAGCCACGCCCCCACGACGGCACTCAGGATCATCGCGACCAACGTGACCGACTCGACCTCGACGATCCCGATGAAGAGGAAGGCCATGAGCATCACCGGCAGGGTGTGCCCGACGTTCATGGTCCCGGGGATGAGCTGATCGGGGACAAGCTTCGCGTACCGGAACCAGGCCGTCGTCGGTGCGAAGTTTCCGATGCCGAGCGTGTCGAAGAAGTTGGTCACGAAGCCGACGGCCAGGTGCTGGGGCGAGGGCTGCCAGCGCTCGCCGGGCGATCCGCGCCGCGCGAGCCGGACCCCGCGCACCAGCAGCGCCACGTAGGCGCTGGCGAGCAGCGCGAGCGCCGCGATCAGGAAGGACTTCAAGGCCTGGCAAGCTCCCTACTCGTCGTCGTCCGCCGGGACGCGCTGGACGATGCCCGACTCGCGCACGAGGGCCTCGATGTCGTCGAGCTCCGACGGCAGGAAGGCGGTGAAGTTCTCGACGCCGTCGTCGGTGACCACGATCGTGTCCTCGTAGCGCAGGTAGAGGTTCTCCTCGTCGACCCAGAGCTGGGGGTCGACCGCGAAGACGTGCCCGACCTGCAACGGGCCGTCGCGGTAGCGGCCGTCGTCGTGCACGGCCATCCCGACCGGGTGCGAGAGCACGCCGCCGCCGGTCTCCACCATCTTGCGAGCTGCGCGCTCGTAGCTCGGCTTGGAGAACGCCGTGCGCGTGAGAACCGGCTCCATCAGCTCGCGCGCTGACGCGAGGATCTCGTCTGTCGTCACTCCGGGCCGAATCAGGCCCAGCACGATCTTGTGGTACTCCAGGATCACCTGCAGCAGCTCGCGCTGCCACGGCGCGTACGTCCCGTTCACGGGCCAGACGCGCCCGATGTCGCTGACGTAGTAGCGGTCGTCCGGGGCGAAGTCCATCAGCACGAGGTCCCCGTCGTGCAGCTGGCTGTCGTTCTTGTAGTAGTGCCCGTTGCGAATGTTCTCGGTGCCCGCGGCCGTGATGGAGCGGTACGCCTCGAGGCGGGCGCCGTTCACGAGGAACACGTAGCGCGCCGCGGCATCGAGCTGGTACTCCCACGCCCCGACCTGCGTGCTCCGCATCGCCTCCATCATGCCCAGTCCGGCGAGCTGCGAGGCGCGTCGGATAAGCGCGACCTCGCGCGGACTCTTGACCGCGCGCATGCGATCCAGGATCGGCGTCAGGTCGCGCACAGCGTTGCCCGGGTGGCGCTGGCGCAGGAGCTGGGCGAAGCGGCCCTCGCGGCCAATGCGGCCGTCCCAGGGGTCGTCCGCGATCGCGGCGAGCGCGGCCTCGAGCTCGTGGCGGCTCTCGCCCTGACCCTCGGACGGCGTGAACATGGCGTAGAGCGTCGTGCTGCGCTGCAGGCCGGGCGGAAAGTCCGCGCGCATCTCGTCGGTCGAGAGCACGTGGTCGACGCCCGTGAGCTCGGCCACCAGCGCGGCGTCGTCCGCGTTCAGGACCTTGCCCTCGCTGCGCTCCAGGCGCTCGTTGCGCGGCGGAAGGTACAGGCTGACCTCGCGCGCGCGGCCGTCGAAGAGCAGGTACGAGTGCGGCGTCTCGATGCCGGACAGGTAGTAGAAGACGTTCGTCTGGCGCGGCATGACGAAGCCCCGGGCCAGGGGCGCCCCCTGCACCAGGGCCAGCGCGTCGTCGCCGATGCCGTCGAAGAGCTTCGCCCAGCGTGCGCGGAACTCCTCGGGGGGGAAGTCGCTCTGGTAGTGCTGGGCCGGCGCTGGAGCGGCGAGGTAGACCAGGGTGACCAGAGGCAAGAGCCAGTTGCGGTGTCTCATGAGTCTCGGCGTGTGATCCGGGCCTGTAGGAGCAGCCAGGTGTCGGGGTCGAGCACTACGGCTTCGGGAGCGCGTTCCGCCGGCAGGCTGAAGTCCTGGTCGCGGGTCTGCATGGACAGCTTCGCGCGCTGCGCCGACCCGTCCTCGAAGCGCAGCTCGACCTCCAGCGGCAGTGAGAAGACGTAGTCCGCCTGGGTCTGACGCAGCTCGAGCTGGACGGCGCCGCCCGAGTGACTCCAGGTCGCCGCGAGGGTCGGCACGCCACCCTGGCGCAGCCACTGGTCGAAGAAGCTTCCGAGCTGCTTGCCGCTGACCTCCTCCATCACGCGCTGAAAGTCTGCCGTGCTCGCGTTCCCGTTCAGGTACGTCGCGTAGTAGCGCCGGATCCCGC
Organism: Planctomycetota bacterium; assembly: GCA_021776885.1. Taxonomy (GTDB): domain Bacteria; phylum Planctomycetota; class UBA1135; order UBA1135; genus JAJFFA01. The sequence goes on along the minus strand of JAJFFA010000014.1, from coordinate 3,551 downwards.
GCCAGAACGTCTCGCTGCCGAGCAGGCCGCGCAGCATGTGCAGGGTCCAGGCGCCCTTCTGGTACTGCATACCCGTCGTGACCTGTCCCATGTCGGCCAGTCCGGCGTGCACGATGCGGTAGTGGGGGTGCTCGGCGTAGTAGCGCAGGACGCGCGCGCGCGCATCCTCGAGGCCGCGCAGGAAGTCATCGCGGCCGTACGCGTGCTCGCGGTAGAGCAGCGTGAAGTAGGTCGCGAAGCCCTCACTGAGCCAGACGTCGTCCCAGTCGGACTGCGTCACCGCGTTGCCGAACCAGTGGTGCGCGATCTCGTGGATCAGAACGTTGCGCCAGCGCACGTCGCGTTCGCCGGTCACCGCGTCGTCGTCGTAGAAGATCGCGGTGGCCGACTCCATGCCACCGCCGACGCTGTTGCTCTGCACGTTCGCGAGCTTCTCGTAGGCATAGGGTCCGACGTGCGAGCTGAAGAACGCGAGCACGTCGTGGGTCGGCACGGCGAAGTCGTGGAAGCCCGCCTCGCGGTCCTGTGGGTAGACCCAGGTCGACACGGGGATCCCGTCGAAGTCGACCAGGCGCTGCACGGCGAAGCGCGCGACGCCCAGCACATTCAGCCAGGTCGCGATCGGCACCGACTGGCGCCAGTGCGTCAGGCGCTGCCCGCCGTCCAGGTCGCTCTCCTCGACGAGCCGTCCGTTCGAGATCACCTGGTAGTGGCTCGGCGCCGTCACGACCATCTGGCTGCGCGCCTTGTCGTAGGGGTGGTCGACCGTCGGCAACCAGTGCCGCGCGCGGTGCGGCCAGTTCTCGGAGAAGAAGCTGCGCTCGCCGTACTTCGTCGCGCCGATCTCGAGACCGGTCGCAGGCACGCCGGAGTAGGCGACGCTGACGAAGGCGCGCGTGCCGGCGGCTGAGGGCTCGGGCAGCGCCACGCGCAGCCGGTCCTCGGCGTGCTCGAACGGCGCCGGCGCGCCGCGCTCGGCGCGCGCGAGCCGCGCCGCCGTCAGGCTCGCACCGCCCGATCCCTGGGCAACCCACACGCCCTGCACCTCCATCCCGGTCGCGCGGCCCGACGCCGTGCCGACCAGATCCAGCGCGACCTCGGTCACCCCCGCGCGCTCGAAGCGCACCGCAATCGTCGTCAGCCCCTCGAGCGCGTCCGAGTCGTCGCCGAGGGACAGGCGAAAGACGTACTCCTCCACGTCGACCCCGTCCTGCCGCGGGTAGGTGTCGAGCGCCGCGGCGGGTGCGGCGCCAAGGAACAGGGCCAGGACCCAGCCGCTGCGGGCTCGGGTCCGGGCGCTCGCGTGGTCGGTCTGGGTGCTCATGGCGTGGAGTGTCCCCTTCACGGAAACACTTACCACCCCGCAATGGTAGCGGCCCCCCCGACCCCTTCGACGCCAGGACCAAGGCCGGCGGGAGCCAGCGCCGATGGGGCGACCTCGCTGACCCGGAGAGCCTCACTTCCGACCACGGGCTGCCGGGGGGCCCAAAGAAATGCCAGGAGAGTGATGGGCTCCGATCACGGACTGCCTAGCAGGCGGACGCACGGGCTTCCGCCCCGACGGGGGCCGCTTCGGCCGGCCACCCCGGTGAGCGTCCTCTCGGAGACCCCTGGAAGACCCGCCCGTTCCCAACGAGCGCTCCGCGATGAAACACCCCAAAGACACCCTTCTCCGTGTGCCGGGAGCCTCCCTCCTGGCCTCCGTCGTCCTCGCCGCGCCGCTGCTGGCGGTCCCGACGCAGCGTCCCTCCCTGCCGGGAGGCAGGGTGCGCTGGGTCGACGTGACCGGCGACGGCCTGCTCGACCGCCTGATCGTGCGCGGCGACGGGCTGCTCGCCGTGGAGGTCGACCAGGGCGGGCGCCGCTTCCGGCCGATGCTCCAGGACTCGCCGGCCGTGGACCTGCAGGACGTGCTCGTCCGCGACCTCGATGGGGACGGCCTGCTGGATCTCTACCTCGTGGGCCTGGGCGCCAACGCCGCCTTGCGGGGCGACGGAACGGGCGGGTTCCGCGAGGTGACGGCGGAATGGGGCCTGGCCGACGCGGGTCCGGGCGTCTCGGTCGAGCGCTTCGACGTCGACGGCGACGGCGTCGACGACCTCCTGCTCCACAACCGCGACGGCGACGTCGTGTTCTGGGGCGCCTGGCGCGGCCGCTTCGAGCGCGACGCGGGCGCGCTCACCCCGAGCTCCGCAGCGGGGGTGGCCCAGGGTCTTGGCGCGGGTGCCGTGCCCAGCGGCCCGAGCTCGGCGGCTTCAACGCTGGGGCCGCAGGCCACGGACTTCGTCTTCGGCCACGGAACACCGGGCAGGTTCTCCAGGTGGATCGGTCTGCACGAGCTCGGAGACAGTGCCCTGTTCGAACAGCCCGGCGGAGGGCTGGGGATCGGCACCACGAGCCCGGGCGCGACGCTCGACGTGGCGGGCGACGTGGCCGTCGCTGGCTCCGTGTTGATCGACGCCTCGGGTCGCTGGGTCGGAGACCCGAGCGGCCTGGTCGGACCCGCCGGCCCCCCCGGGCCGCAGGGGCCGCCAGGCATGGACGGCGCGGACGGCGCAAGCGGTCCGACGGGGCCGCAGGGTCCCCAGGGGCTCCAGGGCGACCCGGGTCCGGCGGGTGCGCAGGGCGCCCAGGGCCCGCCGGGGCTCGAGGGTGGCGACGGCACGGACGGAGCCACGGGGCCGCAGGGCCCCCAGGGCGATCCGGGTCCGACGGGTGCGCAGGGCGCGCCGGGCCCAGCCGGACTCGATGGCGCCGATGGCGCGGACGGAGCCAGCGGTCCGTCGGGTCCGGAGGGCGACCCCGGTCCGGCCGGCCCGCAGGGTCCGCAGGGTCCGCAAGGTCCGCAGGGTCCGCAGGGCGCCCCGGGGCCGGACGGTGCCGAGGGCGCCGACGGCGCGAGCGGTCCGCCGGGGCCGCAGGGTTCCCAGGGTCCTCAGGGTCCCCAGGGCCCCGAGGGGCCCGAGGGGCCTGGGGGTCCCCAGGGCTCCGCCGGCCCGGTGGGCCCGCCAGGTCCGGACGCCCTGCACGATGGGGGGGTCAACAACCTCCATCCCGGCGTCGAGTCGTTCGTGGGCGGCGGCTCCGGCAACGTGGCCCGGGGCGAGAACTCGACCATCCTGGGCGGCTTCGACAACGCGATCAGCGCAGTGGGGATCGCTGGTCTGTACTCCACTGTCGTGGGCGGCAGGCTCAACGAGGTCGTCAATCAGTCCGGGACCGTTACGGGCGGGCACGACAACCTCGTCGAGGACGCCACCTACTCCTCCATCGGGGGTGGCGCACAGAACACGGTGCTCGAGAGCTTCTCCGCCATTCCGGGCGGCGAGTCCAACCACGTGGAAGGCAAGTTCTCCCTGGCAGCGGGCAAGAACGCGTTCGCGCGCTCCTTCAACAGCTTCGTGTGGAACGGCTCCGCCTCGGGAATCGAGGAGACCGACGACTCGTTTCAGTTCAGAGCTCACGCCGACAACGGCATCTTCTTCGAAGCGCCGGGCATCTACTGGCGCGCCCCGGTCGCCGGGAGCCCGTTCGAGGTCATCGACGCGGGC
>JAJFFA010000130.1 GCA_021776885.1 Planctomycetota bacterium | reverse complement strand
CGAGCAGCGACTCGAAGGGCCGCTGCCCGCCGTGCTCGAGCTCGATCAGGTAGTCGGCGAAGAGCGCTTCGGCTCGGCTCGGCGCCTCGGAGTCCTCGAATCGCCCGTCCGGCATGCCCCGACTCTAACCCCGACGTCGCCGAAGCGCGGGCTCAACCGGCATCGAGGGGCACCTGGCCCCGGGTCATTCCCAGGCGTCCGCCGCCATCACGCGCCGGGCCGCCGTCTCGGTGTCGTCGCGCGGACTGCAGTCGAGCCCGACGAAGCCCTGGTAGCCGAGCTCGAAGAGCTGGCGCAGCACGCGCGGGAAGGCGATCTCCCCGGTCCCCGGCTCGTGGCGCCCCGGGTGGTCGGCGAGCTGGACGTGTCCGAGCTGGTCGAAGCCCTGCTCGAGATGTCCGCACAGGTCGCCCTCCGAGATCTGCATGTGGTAGAGGTCCCAGCACAGCTTGAGGGCGGGCGAATCGACCTCGCGGCACAGGCTCACACCGGCTTCAGAACCCACGAGGCTATGCCCCGGGTGGTCGACGCGTGTGTTCAAGGGCTCGAGCACGAGGACCACGCCCGCCTCCTCGGCGATGGGCACGACGCGCCGACAGGCCGCGAGCACGGCGGCGCGGCGTCCCGCGGGCGAGCTCCCGGGCGGCGCATCGCCCGCGACGATCGAGAGCGCCCGCGCCCCCAGGCCGCCGGCGATCTCGCAGGCGCGCCGCACCCCCGCTTCGAAGGCCTCGTGATGCGCGGGGTCGCAGATCGGCGGCCGCCCCGGGCCCCAGGCGCTGAAGCGCGCGACCGCGAGCGACATCTCGTGGCTGACCCGCGCCACACGTCCCATATCGCGACCTTGCCAGTCATCGAACTCGAAGGCGCGGAAGCCGAACTCGGCGGAGCGGATGATGCGCTCCTCGAAGCCCAGGTTCGTGAACCAGGTCTCGAGCTGCACGGCGAAGCGCGTGCGTGTGGGGCGCACCGGGGGCCACTCGTTCGCGGCCTCGGTGCCCGGCTCCACGGCCTGGGAGCCCAGGGCCAGGGGAGCCGTCAGCCCGGCGAGCAGAGACGCGCGCCGCGTCGGGCGCAGGGGATCAGGGTCAGCGCTCATGGGTCGATCTCAGCGCAGCGAGGCCAGGTACTCGATCAGGTCGCGCAGCTCCCCCGGCTCCAGGAGATCGCCCAGCCCCTGGGGCATGGCGGAGAGGTCGGGGCGGCGCTCGGCCACGTCCTCCAGGAGCACCCGCGAGAGTTCGCCCTGGGCATCCATCAGGCTGACCGACTCGGTGTCCTCGGCCACGACGCGCCCCGCCACGGAGCCTCCTTGTTCGAGGAACAGCACCGTGCCCTCGTAGCCCGGCGTCGGGCGGCGGTTGGGCAGCACGATCGACTCGAGCAACTGCAGGCGCGTCAGCCGCGTGCCGACGCCTCCGAGGTCCGGACCCACCCGGGCGGCGCGGTCCTGGGGCTCCTCGTTCACGCCGTGGCAGCGCAGGCAGGCGACCTCGCTGTCGTTCTCGAAGATGCGCTTGCCCACCCGGCCGTCGCCTCCGAAGAGCACGTCCAGGCGCGGGCCGAGGTCCGCGTCGACGGCGCTACGGCGCGCGACGCGCGTCGCCAGGATCGCGTCGAGCTCGGGATTCCCGCGCCCCTCGGCGGCCGTCACCAGGTCGAGGGCCAGCTCGGCCGGCACCAGGTCGGCGGCGAGGTACTCGAGCCGTTCGAGCAGGAGCGCGTCGGCGGCCTCGCCCTCGATGCCCCCCAGCAAGCGATACGCGGCGCGCCGTTCGGCGTACTCGCCCTTGGACAGGATCGTCGGGATGCGACGCAGGACCGCCTGGGGTGCAGAGCGCTCGAGGGCGACCAGGGCGGCGGCGCGCAGGCGCCCCTCGCGGTCGGCCAGGGCGCGGTCGAGGGCGTCCTGGTAGCCCGGAGGCGCGAAGTCCTCGAGGGCCTCGAGGGCCGCGACACGGATGGCGACGGGGCGCTCGGCAGCGTGCAGCCAGACGAGCAGGTCGTCACAGGCCTGGGCGAAACGCGCCTCGCGCGCGAGGCGGATCCAGGCCGCGAGCACGGGCTCGGGCGCGGCACCGATCCCGCCCTCGCCGGCTCGCCAGAGCTGGGTCGTGAGCTCGGTCAGGAAGGGTGCCTCGCGCGCTTCGATCGGATCCCAGCGGCCGAGGACGCGGTCGCGTGAACCCGGCTCGCGCCAGGTCGCGAGAATCTCCAGCGCCTCGACGCGCAGCGCGCTGTCCCGCGCAGGGTCGGCGGCGACGCGCGCGACGCGGTCCGCGTTCTCGAAGCCGCCCACGCGCTCGGCTGCCGAGAGGGCGCGTCGCAGGAGCTGCACGGAGCTCAGCTGCGGGTCCTCGAGCAGGGCGGCCAGGGCGGGCAGGGCGGCGGGGATCGGCTGGTCGTGAATGGCGCGCGCCGCCTCGAGCACGACGCGCGGGTCGACGTCGTCCAGGAAGCCGGCGACGCCGGCGTCCGCATTGCGCCGCAGACAGATCACACCGCCGATGCGCACGTCGGCCGAGGGGTCGTCCGCCAGGCGCAGCCAGTGGTCGCGGGTGCCGGTGCCCAAGAGCCCCATCAGCGCGGAGTGGCGCAGCACCGGATCGTCCTCACCGGCCTCGCGCAGGACCTCGACCAGGCGTCCGTAGCCCTCACCCAGCTTGCCAGCGGCCCTGGCCGCCGCCGCGCGCACGCGCGGGGTCGCGCTGTCCTTCGACAGCAGCTCCGCCACGAGGCCCGCGGCGTGCTCGGCGCGCAGGTCGCCCAGGACGCGCGCGCACTGGGCGCGTACCTCGGCCTCGGGCGCATCGAGCAGGGGCAAGAGCTCGAGGTGTGCGCCGTCGTCGCGCCCCGCCAGGGCAGCGGCCCACACGCCCCAGATGCCATGCAGACGCGCGAGCAGCGGCGCGCGTGCGTTGGCCGCGACCCGTAGCAGCACGGGCAGGCCGTCCGGACGGTTCGAGAGTTCGAGGTGAGCGGCCTGGCGCACGCGCTGGTCGGCGTGGGCCAGGAGCGCCTCGAGCTGGGTCAGGGGGCGTTCGGTCATGCCCTCGTCGAGCATGCTCCGCGTCTCCGTGGCTGCCCGCGTCGCCATGGACTCGGTGTGGGCCAGGCGGAAGATGCGGCCCTTGGCCTGGGTCTGCCAGCCGTGCACCCAGTCACTGAAGTAGAGCGCGCCGTCGGGGCCGAAGTCGACGTCCGTCGGCAGGCAGTTCCAGACGAGCTTCTCGAGCTTGCCGAGGACGAAGCCTGCCCCCTCGCGCTCGACGCCGAAGGTCCAGATCCCGCTGTAGGCCGCGTCGCCGCGGAAGTCGCACAGGAAGAACGGCGTGTCCCAGTCCTCGGGCAGCCCGGTCCCCGGGGCATAGGCGAAACCCGAGGGCCCGCTGGCGATGTTCGCGATGGGCGGCAGGATGTACGCCGCCTGGCCCGCGTGCGGCGGGTGCCAGAGCTTCTCCGCGTTCCAGGGCCCGCGCGACACCGGCGCCTCGAGCCACTGGTAGTAGAAGCGCCAGCCCGAGTCCGAGCCCTCGACCACGTGCACCAGACGTGCCTTGTCTCCGCCATCGGAGTTGTTGTCGCCCGTGAAGAGCTCGCCGTACTCGTTGAACACGAGCTCCTGCGGGTTGCGTAGCCCACTGGCGAAGACCTCCAGGTTCGACCCGTCCAGGTTGCAGCGCAGCACCGCGCCGGAGTCCGAGTGCGCCAGGGTGCCGGTCGCGGTCTCGACGTGGAAGCCGCGGTCGCCACAGGAGAAGTACAGCCGGCCATCGGGACCGATGCGCAGGCCGTGCAGGTCGTGCCCCAGGAGGGCGGTGTGCACGCCGTAACCGCTGGAGAGCGAGGTGCGCGAATCCGCGCGCCCGTCGCCGTCGTCGTCGACGAGCTTCCACAGGTCGGGGATGCAGGTGAAGTAGACGTCGCCGTCGTTCTCGAGCAGCCCGGCTCCGATGCCGTCCGCCGGGTTGGAGAAGCCGTCGGCGAAGACCGTCGCGCTGTCCGCCACACCGTCGCCGTCAGTGTCGACGATGCGGCGCACGCGCTCGTGCTCGGTGGAGTAGGCCCCGAAGCCATCGCCCTCGAAGCGGCGCATGTAGTCGACCCGGTCCTGGACGGTCTTCGCCGCCAGGTCGGCGTCGAGCCAGTCCATGTGGTCGCGGATGTCGGTCACGCCGGCGGTGTGCCGGAAGGTCTCCGCCACCCAGAAGACCCCATGCCGGTCGGCGTAGAGGCAGACCGGGTTCGCCAGCAGCGGCTCGGCCGCGAAGACCGTGGCCTCGAAGCCCTCGCGCAGCTCGAAGCGCGAGAGGGCGGTCTGGGCCTCAGCGGAAGCCGGGGCCACGAAGGGCGCGTACTCCGGATCCCCGTCCTGAGCCCGGGCCGGGAGGGCCTGGGTCAGGAGGGCGACTGCGGAGGGGAAGAGCAGCGGAGACAGGCGCGCGCGCACTCAGCGACCGTCCGTGGCCGGGGCCAGCTCGGCGCGCACGCGCTCGAGCAGAGCCTTGGTCTTCTGCACGCCCTCGGTCTCGGAGATGCCCCCGCCCTCCCACTCGATCCCGACCCAGCCGCGGTAGCCCGCGTCGCGAACGATGCCGAGCATGCGCGCGTAGTCGGTGTTCGTCTCGTTGCCCGCCGCGTCGAAGGCATGGGACTTGGCGCTCACGGCCTTGGCCCAGGGCATCAGCTCCTGCACGCCCTGGTAGCGGTCGTACCACTCGTCGCCGCCGATTCGGAAGTTGCCGAAGTCGGGCAGGGTGCCCACCCGCGGGTGGTCCGCGGCGCGCATCACCCCCGCCAGCCAGGCGCCGTTGGAGGACAGGCCGCCGTGGTTCTCGACGATCACGTCGATGCCGTAGTCGTCGCCGAAGACCGCCAGGCGTCGCAGCGAGTCGGCGCAGCGCGCGCGGAGGGAGTCGGCGTCACCACCGCCCCCCGCGTTGACGCGGATCGCGTGGCAGCCGAGGAAGCGCGCCGCCGCGATCCAGCGGAAGTGATTCTCGATCGCCTTGCGCCGGCCATCGTCCGACTCGTCGCCGAGCTGGCCCTCGCCGTCGATCATGATCAAGAGGCTCTTCACGCCCTGATCGCTGCAGCGCGTACGCAGCTGGCCCAGCCAGTCGAAGTCGGTCGCCTTGTCCTTGAAGAAGGCGTTGACGTACTCGACGGCCTCGATGCCGTGGGTCTCCTTGGCGACACGCGGAAAGTCGAGGGCCGCGAGCTCCCCCGCCTGCAGCGCGCGGTGCAGCGACCACTGGGCCAGGGAGATGTCGAACCAGGGCGCGGCCGGTCCAGGCCAGGCCGCTGCCGCGGCATGGGCGGCCAGGGACAGGTACGCGGGGCCGGCGGCGCCGGCGAGGAGCAGGTCTCTGCGGTGGAGGCTCATCTAAAGGGCGTGGATGCTCATCAAAGGGGGTGGATGCTCATCAAAGTCGGAAGTAGCGGAGCACGAAGTCGCCCGTGTCCCCGTCGCCGTTGAAGTCGTTGTTCTCGAGGGACTCCTGGGACAGGAGCGCCCCGGAGACTGTGCTACCGCCCGTGCGCGTCAGCTCGACCGCCGGGCGATCCAGGCTGTTCAGGGTGCCCATGTAGGTCGAGAAGTTGGACGTGCGGTTCGTGCGCAGGAGAACGAAGTCGTTCGTGTCCCCGTCCCCGTTCCAGTCACGGGTGTCGGCGGCCTCGGAGACGCGATAGTAGAGCAGCCCCTCGGACAGGACCATGCCCGCGGAGTCCTGGTCGACGGCCACGCGCACGATGCCGTAGCGCAAGCGCGGGTCGCCGGTGAAGGTCAGCTCGGCCGGGATGCTGT
>JAJFFA010000129.1 GCA_021776885.1 Planctomycetota bacterium | reverse complement strand
CCGCGCGGCGCAGATCGAGGTGGCGCACCTGCGCCAGCTGCAGCACAAGGGCCGCGAGACCCTGCTGCTGCCCGTCGGGGCCGGAGTGGAGGTGAACCGGAACGGCTTCGGAGCGGCGCACCATGGCCGCACCCCGAGCGTGTTCTCCTTCATCTTCGACACGCCGGTGTTCTTCGCGCTCAACGACCAGGAGCGCGTCGACGTGTTCCAGTTCGTCGAGCAGTTCGATCAGGGCATCTCGCCCGCTGCGCACTGGGCGTCCTACTTCCGCATGGACAGCCCCATGGGCACGGAGCGGCAGATCGCCAACGTGCTGCTCGAGGGGGCGCGCCGGGGCTGGAACGACGTGGCGGCCTTCGGCAGCTACGACTTCGGGCAAGGAGCCCAGCGCGTGCGCTGGCTGTACGAGCCGGTCAGTGACAGCTTCGTTCCCGACGACCCGGCGTTTGGCGCCGTCACCTGGGAGGACATGAAGCAGGTGACGCGCCTGGGCGGGGCGCAGAACACCTTCGTGGGGACGCCTCCGGGGAACGGACCGCGCGTCGCCCTGGACCAGGACAATGACGGCCTGACCCTCGGGCAGGAGGTCGCCCTGGGCACCAACCCCTGGGATCCGGACAGCGACGGGGATGGCTGGCTCGATGGACACGAGCTGGCGAACGGTGATGATCCCACCGTGCCCCAGGCCGCCTCGGCGGACACGCTCGCGCCGTCCCTTGCCGCGCCGCCCGTCCTGGACCACGCCACTTCGCGCCTGGCCAAGTACCACGTGCAGTTCGACGAGGACTGCACCTATGTCGTCGACTACTCCCTCATGGGCGGCGCGCCGTTGCGCTTCGAGCGCAAGTACTTCAGCCGCGCGGACACTTTCGTCCTGACCCACGCCGCGCCCTCCACACCCACCTTTCCGGCGGCGATCTTCGACGTCGAGATCACCTTCACGGACCGCGCCGGCAACAGCACCGGACCGATCGACCTGGTGCCCTTCCGTCCCGACGTCGCGTCGGTCCTGGCGAGTGGCCCGCTCAACACCCAGGTCGCCGACATGCTCTGGACCCAGGAGCTGCGCAACGGCGATGTCCTGGATGGTGAAGTGACGATCGACCTCGACTTCATCTACGGCGCCCCCCAGTTCATCCCCGCCGCGGGGCAGACCTTGTTCTGCACCTTGGCCGTCTTCGACGACCTGACCCAGACCTTCCAGAAGAGCACCACGTTCACGACGGCCCTCGAGACGAACTTCGACCTGCTGCTCAGCGACGGCATGGGGGGCCAGAGTGTCGTGCCCTACGGCGGGCTCCCCGGCCCCCCGTTCCTGGTCTCGGCTCCCACCGACGCCAGTGGCCGCACCACGGTGAGCTTCCAGCAGTCCGGCCTGAGCGCCGGGCAGCGGATCAAGCTGATCGTGATGGGGGCGGTGGCCGAGACCACCCCCCCGGCCGGTCACATGGGAACCGTGTACTCCTTCCTGAGCCTGTTCCAGCTGACCCAGCTGGGTCTGGAGGACGCGAGCGTCCTCGAGCTCGAGTTCTGAGCGACGATCCGCCTCGCCTTAGCAAAGCCGTTACGTGTTCTGAGCGGCGCCTGGCAAACGGAGCGCCCCCTGGGGCGTACTCCCCTCAGATGCGCCTCCCCGCCTCCCATGGGGAGACGCCCTCCCGTCCAACCGCTCCGCTCACCCCGAGCGGCCCGTCCCCACCCCCTCGGAGGTTCCGATGTCTGCTCGATCCCTGGTCCGCACGTCCCTGATCCTGGCCGCGGCCTCGACCCCGCTCCTCGCCCCCTCGGCCTTCGCCCAGGACTCGGGCTGGTCGCGCATCAAGTCCCCGAGCGCCTCCACGGGCAGCGGCCAGGCCAAGGCCGCGCCGACCGTCAAGACCAAGGCCAAGGCCAGCGCGGAGCGCGGCTACCTGGGCCTCTACATGGAGGTCGAGGGTGGCGCGATGGTCGTCAACAGCACGCTTCCGGGCAGCCCGGCGGCCCAGGCTGGCCTCGAGGCCGGCGATCGGGTGATCAAGATCGGCAAGCACAAGGTCAAGGACATGGATGGCCTGCAGGACTACCTGGCGGGTCTCGAGGCGGGCGAGAGCCTGACGATCGAGCTCGAGCGCAACGGCTGGGAGCGCGAGATCCAGGTCACCCTGGCTGGCCGCGACGACATCTGGACCGAGGGCTCCGGCTTCGAGCCGCCCCCCGCTCCGAAGGCCGAATCCAAGTCCAGCGGGGTGAAGGAGAAGGTCAAGGAGAAGGTCGAGAAGGAGGCCAAGGAGAAGGCCAAGGACAAGTCGAAGTCCGACGACCACGGCTGGTCGAAGATCCGCAAGGCGGACCCGGAGGCCGAGGGTTGGGTCTCGGACGACTTCTTCTCCACCGACGGCGACGGTCATGACGGCGGCGACCACGACGTGAAGGTCGACTCCTGGTTCCAGCGCGGCGACGGAAAGTCGGGCGGCGACGTCCAGGTCTGGGTCGACGGCGAGAAGGTCGACCTCGGCGACCTCGGCGACATGAGCGAGCTCTTCGAGGGCGGCAACTTCGCCTTCAAGTTCGACGTCGGCGACCTGGAGGACCTCCAGGAGCTCGAAGGCCTCGGGGACCGCATCCGTGCCCAGGTGCACGAGCAGCTCCAGCGTGGCGGCGCGGGCGGCGTCTGGAGCATGGACGCCCACGGCCACGATGACGACCACGACGGCGACGACGCCCACGATCACGGCACCGGTGACGGCCACGGCGCTGAGGGCGGCCACGGCGGTGGCATCTG
>JAJFFA010000128.1 GCA_021776885.1 Planctomycetota bacterium | reverse complement strand
ACGCGCTCTCCGCCTCTCCCCGGCGACCCATGTCCGCGAGTAGACCCGCGCGCACATGGTGGTACATCGGGAGGGCCGCGACCCGCGCCGCGACCGGGCGGTCGATGTGCTCGCGGGCGCGCTCGATGTGGCCCTGATGGGCGAGAGCCATCATCCACAGGCCCGGGTCGTCGAGGTGCTCGGGCGGCGGTTCGTGCGGCCCGGGGAAGCGCGGCCAGTCCGCGCTGGCGGACTCGGGGATGCGCGGGGCGTCGGCGGGGGTCGGCGGGCGCGGCTCGGGGCGCCGGCGCACGAAGTGGTCGTGCACCTCGACCTCGGCCACGTCGAAGACCCCGCCGCGCGGCATGTGGCAGGTCGCGCAGTCGCCGTCCGATGGCGCCCGGTTGCGTGAGCACGCCGCGGCGGTGTCGCGTGCGCCGCGCTCCTCGCCCGCCGCGTGGCACGCCAGACAGGCGGAGCGCACCCGCTCGCGCTCCCCGGGGGCCGCGAGGGAGCGATGCGGGTCGTGGCAGCTCTCGCAGATCAAGGTCTCTGACTCGAGGAAGCAGGGCGAGAGCACGAGGCGCTCGACCTGGCTGACGAAGCCCACCTCGTGCGTCGGCTCGCGGGCGACGAAGAGGGCGCGCAGGTCGAGCAGGTCGCCCCCCGGGGGCGGCGGACCGAGGGCCCGCGGCTCGAGAGAGATGCGCGCGTCCCCTTGTAGATGGCAGGCGGCGCAGACGGAGAGGCGCTCGTTGCGCGTGAGCCCGCTCAGGGACTGCAGGGGGTCGTCGCCCGCGACCCCGGCGCCCGCCAGCTCGTCTTCGCGCCAGCCCGCGTGGGCCGCGCTCGACGCGTGGCAAGCGTTGCAGGAGATGCCCCGCGGCTCCCACTCCTCGGGCAGGGCGTGCAGGGGGTGGGTCAGGGGCGGCGGGTCGTCCGTGTGACAGCCGAGGCACTCGGGTGTGATCGGGATCGTGAAGCGCGAACCCGGGGCGATCGCGTGCCCGGGGGCGAGCTCGGCGCGGCGTCCGGCGTCGACGCTGAGCACCTCGAGGGGCGCGAACCAGAGCCGGGATCCGAAGCGCGCGGCGTAGGAGCGGTCGAGGACGCCGGCTCCGATGGCGAAGGTAAGCTCGGCCTCGAGGTGGTGCTGTGGGGCGTCGGGCCGGGTCTCGACGATGCCCACGCGCTTGCCGCGGGTGACGAAGCCGTAGCGGAAGCCGGCGGCGTCCTGGGCCTGGCCCAGGCCCTCGAACTCGGATGCGCTGACCGGCCCGAGGGCGCGGGCCATGCCCGACGCGCTCCAGTCGGCGCTGATCGCCGGATGGCAATCGACGCAGGCCGCGGCGAGCTGCGCGTCGCCCGCTGGGCTCCAGGCGGGGGCGAGGCTCGCGCTGGGGGGAGGCACGTCCGCGCCGCAGGCGACGAGGGGCAGGGGGCAGCCGAGCAGGAGCGCAGCGCGGAGGCGCATGGCGGTACTCTACGAACCCCGCCGCGGGCAGCCCGGCCGCCGCGCCCGCTGGAGTGGGGCAGGCCCCGATAACAGGGCCTCTGGAGTCGGCGGACAAAAAAACCTGTCGGAGATTGCGACGCTCGGCCCGACGGACAGTATTGTCTGTCGGTCGGCCCGCCGGCCCTTCGTCACCCCACGCCACCCGTCCCCAGGAGGACCGCCATGACCCAGGACTCACCCGCCCGCCAGTTCGACCTGACCCTCGAGCTCGCCGCCCCCAAGGAGGCCGTCTGGAAGGCCCTCTCCGAGGCCCCCGAGATCACCCGCTGGTTCGCCCCCGAGGCCCGCGCCGACGCGCGCGTGGGGGGCGAGATCACCTGGTCCTGGAGCGGTCTCCACGACTGGCCGATGACGGTCGACGCCTGCGAGCCGGGCAAGCACCTGCGCGCGCGCTACGCCTCGAGCGTCGACGACGGAGAGGGCGGCAAGCGGCCGCTCTTCATCGACTTCCACATCGAGGGCCGCGGCGGCAGCAGTGTCTTGCGCCTGGTGCACTCGGGCTTCGGGCCCGAGGCCGACTTCGACGCGGAGTTCGACGGCATCTCCCGCGGCTGGCCCGTCGAGCTGGGCTCCCTGCGGCTCTACCTCGAGCGCCACGCCGGCCAGGCGCGGCACCTGACCTGGCTCACCCGCGAGCTGAGCGGCGACCCGAACGGCGACCCGAACGAGGCCTGGCGCGCGTTGACCGGCGCCGGCGGACTGGGCGCCGGCGAGGGCGTCGACCAGCTGCACGAGGGCGCGCCCTTCGACTTCACCAGCGCGGACGGCGACCGCTTCCAGGGCAGCGTCCTGCGCTGCCACGAGCGCGAGCTGAGCGGCATCGCCTCCAACTGGGGGGACGGCTTCCTGCGCGTCGGAATCGAGAACTGCGGCGGGAAGTGGCAGGCCTGGTTGTGGCTGGCCACGTGGGGCGAGCGCGACCCGCGCCTCGACGCCCTGGAGCAGAACTGGAGCGCGCGGCTCGCGACCCTGTTCCCGGCCGCCGAGACGGCGGGGGCGTGAAGGTGGAGGCGACCGTGGACGTGGTCGGCGACACCGCCCGGGCCCAGGTGCTGCTGCACCCGACGCGCCTGGCGCTGCTCGCCAGCCTCGAGACCGAGGGCTCCGCCGCGGACCTGGGCCGGCGCCTCGACCTGCCCCGGCAGCGCGTCGGCTACCACCTGCGCGAGCTCGAGAGCGAGCACCTGATCGAGGTCGCCGAGGAGCGCCAGCGCGGCAGCGTGATCGAGCGCGTCTACCGGCGCAGTGCCAGCGCCTACGCCATCTCCTCCGCGGCCCTGGGCAGCGTGGGCTCGACCACGGAGGGCCTCGAGGATCGCTTTTCCGCCGCGTACCAGGTAGCCCTCGCCTCGCGCGCGGTCGAGGACCTGGGCCGCCTGCAGGTGGGGGCGCGCAAGGCGGGCAAGCAGCTGCCCACCCTGGCCCTCGAGAGCGAGGTGCGCTTCGCCAGCCCCAGGCAGCGCCACGCCTTCGCCGTGGAGCTGCTGGCGGCGGTGGAGGGCCTGGTGGCCAAGTACCACGACGCAGGCGCGCCCGCGGGCCGCAGCTTCCGCTTCTACGCCGGGGCCTATCCCGAACCCAAGTGAGGTCGAACCCTTACGGGAGCCGGGGCAGGCAGGTCGCTACGCTCTAGCGCTCGTCCAGCCCCCCCTGGCCCCGTACCGCTGCCCGACCATGCTCGAATACAGCCTGCTCCTCTCCGCGCTCCTCTTCGCACCGAGCTGCGCCAGCACCTCCGAGGGTCCCGAGTGGGGCGGCTTCCGCGGCAACAACGGCAGCGGCGTCTGCGCCTCGGGTTCGCTCCCCGACAAGCTCGACCCCGAGTCGAACCTGATCTGGCGCACGGAGATCCCGGCCGGCTACTCGTCGCCCACCGTCGCCGGCTCGCGCCTGTTCGTCACGGCCGCCGAGAACGGCGCACTCTCGACCTGGTGCCTCGACCGCGACAACGGCGAGGTGATCTGGAAGCAGAGCTTCGAGTACGAGGGTGAGCGCCCCGGCGCCAACTCGCCGGCCGCCCCTTCGCCGGTGACCGACGGCGAGCGCGTGTACTGCGTGTTCCACCACTACGGCGTCGTCGTCTACGACGTCGAGGGTGAGGAGCTGTGGAAGAAGCCCATGGGCCCGTTCCGCATTCCCCACGGCATGTCCACCTCGCCGATCGTGCACGACGGCCAGCTGATCCTGCTCGCCGATCAAGACGCGGGCTCGTTCCTGGCTTCTTGGGACGCCGCCAGCGGTGAGGAGAACTGGCGCGTCGAGCGCGAGGGCGTGACCCACGGCTACTCGACCCCGTCGCTCTACGTCCCCGACGCGGGCCCGGCCCAGGTCGTCGTCTCCGGCTCGTTCCAGCTCAGCGCCTACTCGGCCGAGGACGGGACCAAGCTGTGGTGGATGGACGGCTCGGCCTGGCAGGCGAAGTGCGTGCCCGTGATCGCCGGTGACATGGCCATCGTCAACGCCTACATGCTCTCGACCAGCGAGTTCGGTCTGCCGCGCATGGGCCCCTGGGAGGACGCCCTCGCCGAGCGTGATGCGAACAAGAACGGCACCCTAGAGCGCTCCGAGTGGGAGCACCCGACCCTGCAGCAGATCTGGTTCATCTTCGACCTCGACGACGACGAGGTGCTCGACGCCGAGGACTACGCCTTCCTGCAGGCGGCGGGCAGCTCCACCGGCGGGCTCTTCGCCGTGCGCCTCGGGGGCGAGGGCGACATCACCGAGAGCCACGTCGCCTGGAAGTACGGCGATCGCCGCGGCCTGCCCGACATCCCCTCGCCCGTGGTGCTCGACGGGGTGGTCTACATGATCAAGGAGGGCGGCCTCTTCACCGCCGTCGACGTGGCCAGCGGCGAGAAGCTGAAGGACGGCCGCGTGGGCGAGTCCGACCGCTACTACGCCTCGCCCGTCGCCGCGGGGGGGCGCATCCTGACCGCCAGCGTCGGCGGCCAGCTGGCCGTGATCGAGGCCGGCCCCGAGTGGGAGGTGCTCTCCGTCACCAGCCTCGACGAGGAGGTCTGGTCGACCCCGGCCATCGCCGGCACCCAGGTCTTCGTGCGCAGCCAGACGGCGATCTACTGCTTCGAGGACGCCTGAGGCGCGGGGGCGCACGCGCCCGTCTCCGCAACGCGGGCGCCTGCCAGCTGCGCTACGCCGCGCGACCCGTCAGCGGCCGCTCTCCTCACGGTACGCGTCGCGGAACGTGCGGCCCTCGGCGGAGGCGCGCAGCGCGCGCTCGGTGGCGCGCAGGGACTCGTCCGCCGTGGCCGCGCG
>JAJFFA010000127.1 GCA_021776885.1 Planctomycetota bacterium | reverse complement strand
GAAGGGGAAGAACGCGTCGGAGGCCAGGGCCGACCCGCGGGCGCGCTCGCCGGCCTTGTCGGCGGCGATCTTGACCGAGTCGACGCGACTCATCTGGCCCGCGCCGACTCCGACGACAGCGCCGTCCTTCACGAGCACGATGGCGTTGGACTTGACGTGCTTGGCGATGCGGTTGGCGAAGGCCAGGTCACGCTGCTGGGCGGCCGTTGGGGCGGTCTTCGAGACCACCTGGAAGGCGTCCTCGGCCTCGATCTTCAGGTCGCGCTCCTGGACCAGGAAGCCTCCGATCAGCTTCTTGACCTCCACCTCGCGGGCATCGCGGCTGCTCGGTCCGAAGGCGCCACAGGACAGGAGACGCACGTTGCGGCCCCACTTGGCTCCGGTGGTCAGGAGCTGGAAGGCATCGGCGTCGAAGGACGGGGCGATGATGGCCTCGACGAAGCGTCCGCCCGAGGTCAGGAACTCGGCGCAGGCCAGGTCGACCGGCCGGTTGAAGGCGAGCACCGAGCCGAAGGCCGACAGGGGGTCGCCCTCCCAGGCCGCCGCGAGGGCTGCCGCGGCGCCCTCGGCACAGGCCGCACCGCAGGGGTGGGTGTGTTTGATCACCGCCGCGTAGGGCTCCTCGAACTCCTTGGCCAGGGCCAGGGCGGCGTCGAGGCGGCCATCGAGGCGGGGGTCAGCGCCCTGCTCGAGCCGGGCGGGTCGGTGCGCGACGGGGCCGTGATCGCGGCCTGCGACGCCCGCGGAGCGGCGCTGGTCTTCACCGGCGCACGCCACTTCCGGCACTAGGCCGGCGCTGGGCCGGCGCTAGGCCGGCAGGGGGTCGGGCTCGAGCGTTTCGAGCCCGGCCGTGCCCTCACTCGTTCGTGAAGTCGCCCACGTCGCCCTGGGGCTGACCGTCAGCGTCGAACCAGGAGTCGAGCACGATGCCCGTGGTCGGGTTCGTCAGGCGCTCGATCAGGGTCTGGCCCAGGGGGCCGGAGAGGACCGGATTGGCCGCGCCGTCGCGCAGGCTGGCCGGCTGGCCGTCCTGCATCGGGTGGTTGTTCGAGCCGCGCGACTCTCCGGCCTCGCTGACGATGCGATCCAGGTTGAAGCGCACGGTGGTCAGGCCGTCGGCCAGGTAGCGGTCGCGGGGCGAGATGCGGATGATGTTGCCGTCCTCGTCGAACTCCTCGCAGCCGACGCGGAATTCGTTGTCGTCGAGGGGGTTGATGGGACAACCGTTCTCGTCGAACAGGAACAGGCCCGAGCCGAGGCCGGCCACCTGGTGCACCCAGAGAGGCGAGTTGAGCGTGTTGCCCGTGTTCTCGCCGATGTGCTGGCGCAGGGTGTTGAACAGGGCCTCGTCCAGGCCACTGAAGTCGTTGGCCTGCATGGCGCCGCGCAGGGCGGCGTACTCCGTGCCGAAGGCGGCCAGGCCGCTGTCGGTCAGGTGGCACGAGGCACAGTTGCGCGGCCCCTCGTTGTTCGCGTCGACCTTGCCGCGGATCGAGTGCGGCATCATCACGTTGTGCGAGAGCGAGGGGTAGCCCGCGGCATCGTTGTTGCCACCGCCGTTGCGGTCGCTGAACGAGAAGATGTCGCTGCGGTCGTTCTCCTTGTCCTCGTAGTACCAGAAGACCTCGGTGTTCGGACTGATCGGCGCGATGCGGCCATTCGTGTCGATGCCGAGCTGGAAGGGCACCGGGCTCTGGTACACGAAGTCGGCGTCCTTCTCCTCGAAGACGATGCGCTGGCCGCTGATGTTGCTGAAGTTGTTGCCCAGGTCGTACTCGCCCGACAGGTGGCAGCCGATGCAGGAGTTGGTCCACGAGGAGTGGCAAGACTCGCAGGACAGGGAGTCCGCGTGGCTGAAGCCGGCCGTGACGCCGGCGGTCTGTTGCGGACCGATGCCGGTCGAGGGATCGCCATCGGCGCGCCCCATGGCGTAGGAGGCCGCCTCGCTGTACACGCTCTCGCTGGTCAGCGGGTTGGTGCGACCGCTGTCGACGACCACGTCGCGGGTCTGGACCAGGTAGTGGCGCGAGCCGGTCAGGCGGCTGGTCAGGAAGTAGTTGCCATCGGCCTCACGGGTCACGTGGCGCAGCGGATTCCCGCGCTCGTCCACGCCGACGTCGGCCGCGACGCCTCCGTAGGTCGTGGCGCTGGTCGTGGCGGCGTAGTTCTGGGCGTCGCCGTGGCAGCTGACACAGGAGATCGCGGTGGCCTGCTCCATGCGGCTGACCAGGCGTCCGCCGCCGGGGTTGTTCACGTCGCCGCCGTGCAGGTCGAAGCTGCCGTGGCAGTCGATGCAGCCCATGCCGGCCTGGTGGTGGATGTCGGGCGGCGTGTCGTCGCGCGTGTCCCCGTCGTAGTCCTCGAAGGCCAGGTACTGGCGCGAGTCGCGCCCGTTGAACTCGCGGTTGCCGAGCGCGGGATCGAAGAGGCGCGTGTCGTTCTCGGTGCCCTGCCAGGAGACGGGGTTCGAGGGGTACTGGCGGTTGCGGCGCACGTCCTCGTTCTGGTCCAGGCGGATGCCCCAGAACTGCATCACGGTGCGGTTGGAGCCCTGGTGGCAGCCCGCACAGGCCAGGTCGCCGATGCCCTCGAGGGTCTCGCCGCTGGGCAGCTGCTTGGCCACGCTGCGGATCACGTGCCGCGCGATGTGCGGCTGCTCCGGGGCGCGGATGTCGTCGGGGTCCAGGGGCTCGAAGGCGTTGACGTTCGGGTCGCCGCTGCCGCTGCGTCCACCCAGGCTGTAGGCCATGTGGCAGGCCGTGCAGCCCGACGAGCGGTAGTCGCCCGTGCGGTTGTTCGCGCCGGCGCTGCCCAGGTGACAGTCACCGCAGGTGAAGGCGACCTGCTCGTGGTAGAGGTCGGCCAGGGGCGTCGCGGTCTGGATCGAGTTGTCGGCGCGCAGGAACGTCCCGAGCGCGGCGGCGTCGTAGGCGTCGTTGTTGTGCAGGCCGGTGAAGTCGTTGCGCGCGCTGTAGACCGGGTACTCGACCAGCCGACCGACTTCGCCCACCTCGGCGTTGAGGATGTCGAACTCCTCGTCGGTCGCTGTGCGGAAACCCAGGTCGGCGGCGGTGTCCTCGTACAGGTTGCGGTTCTCGGGCACCCAGTTGTCGATGCCGGCGGCGAACATGGCGCCGGAGAAGACGCCGCTGGAGGTGGCCAGGAGCGAGTCCTCGACGCACTCCGCGTGGCCCTCGTGGCAGGCGCCACAGCTGCGCTCGTCCGAGACGACGCGCAGGTCGCCCGGGTTGATGAACTGCAGGTAGTCGAGGGCCGTGTAGGTGACGCCGTCGACGGTGTAATCGGCGAAGCGGTCGATGCCCGTCAGGGTCAGGCGGTTGAAGTAGGCGGTCGTGTTGTTCTCGAGGTTCTCGTCGTCCCCGATCTCCGGTGGACGCGGCACGTGGGCCAGCTGCGGCGTCTGTCCCTCGGGGTCACCCCCGTGGCAGGTCGAGCAGGCCATGCCCGCCGTGTCCCCGAAGGGGTGCGGGTCCTCGATTCCCGGCCCGGTGTAGTCGTCATGGGTCGAGCCGTTGTGGCAGAGCATGCAAGACTCCGCCGTGGTCTCGAGCCGAGCCACCTCACCCGAACCCCCGCTGCAGGCAGACAGGGCCAGAGACAGGGCAAGCCCCGTGATCCAACCCGTGCGCGCGACCATCCCCTCGATTCGAACCAACCTGAGCTCCTTGGCTTCCCCCGGGGCGAACGGATGCACCCCTTACGTCAAGGCAACGTATCGTCGGGTGGATGACG
>JAJFFA010000126.1 GCA_021776885.1 Planctomycetota bacterium | reverse complement strand
ACCTCCTGTTCCACGAGCCGGTGCACATCACCATCGTCGGGCCGCGCGGAGCCGACCGCACCCGCGCACTGCGTGAGGCCGCCCTGCGCCCCTACGTCGCCAGCCGCATCGTTCAGACCATCGACCCCGAGCTCGACGCGGAGCTGTTGGCGCGCTGCGGCCTGCCCGCCCCTGACGACGAGCCGTCGCGTGCCTTCGTACACCAGGGCCGCGAGAGCTACGCGGAGACCAGCCGCCCCGAACGCCTCGCCGCCCTGATGACCCGCGCCGAGCGCTCGAACTAGCGCATGCGGCGTACGGTGGCGTACGCCACATGCGCTACTCCGCGGTTTGTTCGAGCACCGCGCGCTCGAGCACGGCGCGCAGCTCTTCGAGGCGCAGGGGCTTGGTCATGTAGTCGCTCATGCCCGCCGCGAAGGCGCGCGAACGGTCGGAGCCCAGACCCGCAGCGGAGAGCCCGATGATGGGCGGCGCCCCGACTCCGCCGGGCTCGAGCGCGCGAATGCGGCGCGTGGCCTCGTAGCCGTCCATCCCCGGCATCTGGCAGTCCATCAAGATCGCGACGAACGCGCCGTGGCGGTAGGCCTCGACGGCGGCGCCTCCGTCGCTCGCGATCTCGCACCCATAGCCGAGCTTGAACAGCGCGCGCTCCGTCACGCGCTGGTTCACCGGATGATCCTCGACCACCAGGACACGGCCCGCCGGGCGGTCCGCGGCGGAGGCTGAAGCCTCGCAGGGCGCCGGCCTGGACGGCAGGGGAGCCGGAACCGCGTCCACGTCGACGCTCAGCCGGCCGACCAGCTCCGTCAGGACCTCCAAGAGCTGATTGCGGCGCAGGGGCTTGGTCAGGACCGCGGCGAAGCAAGCCTTCGCCGCGCGGTCGCTACGCAGGGCGTCGGCGAAGGCGCTGATGGCGACGATCGGAGTGTGCCCGAGACCAGCCAGCTCACGCACGCGGCGCGCGAAGCCCTGGCCATCGAGCCCGGGCAGGCGTAGATCCGTGAGGATCAGCTCATGGGGCGCCCCCTGGGCCAGGGCAGCAGCGGCCAGGGCCAGGCCCTCCTCCGCGTCCAGCGCGAAGTCGAGGGTCATGCCGAAGGCCGACAGGTGGTGCTCGAGGATCTCCATGCTGGTCGCGTTGTCCTCGACCACGAGGGCGCGGCGGCCGATCAGCTGGCGCGCGTCCGGGGCGGGTGCGGCGGGCCGGTCGTCGAGCTTGAAAGGCAGCTCGAACCAGAAGGTGCTGCCGTGACCCTCGACGCTCTCGACCCCGATCGTGCCCGCCATGCACTGCACCAGCTCGCGGCTGATGGCCAGACCCAGGCCCGTGCCGCCGTACTCCCGGGTCGAAGACTCGTCGGCCTGGTGGAAGGCCTCGAAGAGCGTGGCCTGCTCGCCCGCGGACAGACCCGAGCCCGTGTCGATGATGTCGAAGCGCATGCGCGCCGATTCGCCGTCCTGCGAGACCTCGCTGACGCGTACGGCGACCTCGCCCTCCTCGGTGAACTTCACCCCGTTGCCGACCAGGTTCAAGAGCACCTGGCGCAGGCGGTTGCGGTCACCGATCAGGCGCGTCGGCACGTCTTCCTGGACGAAGAAGTGCAGCTCGACGCCCTTGCGAATGGCCTCGGTCGACAGGAGCGAGGTGGTCTCCTCGAGGGTCTTGCGCAGGTCGAAGGGCTGCTCCACGAGCTCGAGCGCTCCGCTCTCTGCCTGGGACAGGTCGAGCACGTCGGACACGATCGAGAGCAGAGCCTCACCCGAGGTGGCGGCCGTCTCGGCCATCTCGCGCTGTTCGGGCTCGAGCTCCGTCTCGAGCAGGATCTCGAGCATGCCCAGCACCCCGTTCAAGGGCGTGCGCACCTCGTGGCTCATGTTCGCCAGGAACTGCTCCTTGGCGCGATACGCCGACTCGGCCTGGAGTCGCGCGTGCTCGAGCTGGCGGTTGAGGTCGTTGCGCAGGGCGCGGTCGCGCCCGATCTCGTGGCGCGCGCGCTCGAGGGCCTCGGCCATGCTCGAGACTCCGCGATGCTCCTCGGGCAGGCGGATCGGCGTCGAGAAGTCTCCCTGCGCGAACTGGCGCGCGATCGTCTCTACAAAGCGGTGACCCGACTCGATGCGGCGCGCCGCCCGATAGGCCAGGTAGACGCCGACCACGCTCGAGAGCCACCACAGGCCCAGCTCCTCCGGGCTCAGGGCCGAGGTGCGCGAGATGCGCACGAACGCGACGGCCGACACGAGGAGCCAGGCGACGGCGAGGGCTCCGACGTGTCCTCCGAAGGTGGCGGGAGGCCGGGGGCGGTACATGGGTCAGGCGGGCTCGGGAGGCGGGAACGTTTTTCCTCTTCGACCTCCGCAGTAGGCCAGCTTGAATGGGTCGCGTGCCCTCCCCCAGGCGCCCCGTCCCCTCCGCCTCCACGCTCCGACTGCTCGAGCGCCTGGCCGTGGCTGTGCTCTTGCTCGCGGCCGCCGTGCCCCGCGCCCTGGATCTGGGGACGGGCTTCGACCGCGAGTTCGAGGGCTGGCAGGGCGCCTTCCTGGGCATCGCAGCGGTCAACTACGAGCGCTTCGGTCCCCTGGCCTTCGGGGGCTACCCGGCCCTGGTGGTCGACCTGCAGGCCCCGGACTCCACCCAGGAGCCCCTGAGCGCCGCGGACGCCCTGGTCTACACCAACCATCCGCCCACGGCCGCACTCCTGGCCTGGGGCTCGGCGCGGCTCCTGGGACCCGCGGGCTGGGCCGACGCCTGGCGCCGGGGCGAGGCCCCCGAGGGCCTCGAGCCCGCCCTGCGCCTGCCCTTCCTCCTGGCACACCTGCTCGGACTGTGCGCCTTCTACTGGGCTCTGCGTCAGGGCTCGGGTCCGGGCCTGGCCATGATCGCCCTCGCGCTCCTGGCGACGGCGCCCGTGTCGCTGCTCTACGGCTTCCTCGCCAGCTACGAGAATCCGTCCCTGCCCTGCGTGTTCCTCGCCGTCGGTTTCGGTGCCCGATTCATCCGCGGCGGGGCCCGACGCGACCTGCTCGGCACGGCCCTCGCGCTGTTCGCGGGGGCCAGCGTGACCTATGCCCCCGCCTTCTTCCTTCCGCCCCTGGTCCTGGTCGCCTGGCGCCGGACGCGCCGGCGCGCCCTGGCCCTCGCTGCCGCAGGGCTGCCGGCACTGCTCCTACCCCTGGCTGCCCACGCCCTCCTGGCCCCCGCCGGCCTCGGCTCTGGCGGCAGCGGTCGAGCGCCGTTGCTGTCCCGCGTGCGCGAGCTCTGGGCTCCGCTCCTGGACGGCTCGCGCGGTATCGGAGAGTGGGCCGCCGCGCAGGTCGCCCACGCCACGGACGCCCTGGGGCTGCCCCTGGCCCTCGCGGCCGCGGCCGGTGCCCTGCTCTCGCTGGCCCGCGCCGCCGTGCCGCGCCTCGATGCAGGCCTGGGCCGGGGCGAGGTGAGGAGCGGCGCCGAGGCCCGCGACCCGATCCCGGTGGGCGCCATCCTGTCCCTGGGCGCAGGCCTGTACCTCTTCGCCTTCTACCGCCACACCCTCGAGCCCCAGCGTCCCTTCCAGCTCTTCGTCGCCCCCGCCGCCGCGGCCTGCGCCGCCGCCCTGCTCGCGCCCCTGGCCAAACCCCTGTTCCGCTTCCGCGCGGGCATCGCGCCCCTGGTGCTCGTGGTCGCCGCCATCGCCCTGCCGGGGGTCGCCCACTTCGAGTCTCTGCGGGCGGCAGCCCGGGCGCCCCTGGCCGAGGGTCAGCCGGGCCTGCCCCTGCCGCAGGCGACGGGCGAAGCCCTGGCCCAGGTCGTGCCGCGCGGCGCGCTCGGCTTGATCCCGGGCGCCCTGGGTCTGAACCTCGCGCCGACCTACTACGCCTGGCGCAACGTGCTGGCGGTCCCTGACCCGACCCAGCGCCCGGCCCTGCTCGAGGCCTCACGCGTGCTGGCCAGAGCGCCCACCTACGCCGCGCTCCCCGACCAGGCGCCGCCCGCAGCCCAGGCGGCCCTCGCCGCCCTGCGTGAGCAGCTCGAAGCGCGCGCTCCCGCGCAGCACGCGGCCGCGGGCTGGAGCGCCTGGCGCCTGGACGGCTGACGCCCTACTTGCGGAACAGGGGCAGGAGCGTCCCGTCCAGCTTGCGGTACAGCTCCCCCGTCGCGCGCACGTCGCGCAGGCAGTA
>JAJFFA010000125.1 GCA_021776885.1 Planctomycetota bacterium | reverse complement strand
AGCCCGCCTCGCCGCCCGCCTAGCCGCCCGCTTCAACGCACCGCCCCAGGGCCCACCCGGCACGCCCTTTGCTCTCGAGCCGGAGCCGAAGAGCGCCCTTCCGGGACGGCGCCAGCCGAAGCGCGCCCGCCAGCCGAAGAGCGACGCTACCCCTTCGTCCCCATCGCAAACAAGTTCACATTCGCCGGCTCGTACCGCACCGCGCTGCACGGCCCGCCGAACTTGCTCTGCTCGAAGATCCGGTTCATGTCGTCCTCGTCGCGGTGGATCAGGCGCCAGTCGAGGACCGTGTCCATCAGGGCCTTGTCCGGGTTGGCGCGGCGGAAGTTGCCGAGGATCACGCGGCCGCCCGGGGCCAGGTGGTCGTGGATCCAGTCCAGGAGCGACACCACGAAGGGGTCCTTGAAGTAGTCGATCAGACCGATGCTGTAGATCAGATGCTGGGGGGCCAGGTCAAGCTCCTGGCGTCCGGTGGCCAGGTAGACCAGGTTGCCCGGGAAGAGCTGCATGTGCTTGCCCAGGCCCGCCTGGTCGCGGCGCTTCGAGACGTGAGCCAGGGCCTCGAAGTCGACGTCGATCAGGGTCGCGTTCAGGAGCGCCTTGTCCTGCAGCTCGGCGAAGACGTCGAAGAGCTCCTCCGCGGGTCCGCAGGCCAGGCTGGTGATGCGTGCCGCGCCCTCCGCCGCCTCGCGGCTGGCACGGATCTCCTCGGCCAGGAGGCCGCGCCGGTTGCGCACGGCCTGGGCCGCCGGGCGGTCGAGGAACAGGCGGTCGAGCAGGGGGCCCAGGGCGCCGCTGCCCCCGGGCTCGTCGCGGTAGATCCACTCGATGGTCAGGTAGTCCCCGGCGTAGCCGCGGGGCTTGTTGCGGATGCGCTCGACCAGACGCGTGAGCAGGACGTAGGGGTGGAACTCCTGGTCGACGCGCGCCGCGAGCTCGCCCTGCAGCGCCTCGCCCAGGCTGCTCTCCTCACCGAAGGTCGCGGTCAACAGGCGGCACAGGTCGTCGAGGCCGCTGGAGGTCGATGCGACCAGCTCCTCGGGCACCTCTCCACCGGCCTCGCGCGCGGCGGCATCGGCGCGCTGCATCTCGGCCTTGAAGGCGGTCAGGGCGGGGGCGAGGGTCTCCCAGGGATCCGTCCCGCGCGGAGCGTGGCCCGGGCGCGCGTCCTCGGCGCCGGTGCGCAGGCCCGTGCGCGAGGAGAAGGCCGCCTCGCGCGCGCGCAGGCGGCGCGTGACGACGACCCCCAGGGCGCGGTGGAAGCGGGCGGAGAAGCGCGGGTCGTTCGCGCAGCGCTCGCGGATGCGCGCGTGCGGTAGCGCCAACACCTTGGACGGCTCCGCGGCCAGCACGGAGGCCGACGCCCCGCCGCCGGCGAGGAACGAGAGCTCGCCCAGCAGCTCACAGGGGCCGATGCGCGCCAAGGGGGCCCCGCTACCGTCGCGCCAGGCTTCGAACATCCCCTCCAGGACGATGTAGAGCTCTTCGGGGAACTGGCCTTCGCCCAGAAGCAGGTCGCCCTGGGCGAGCTCGCGCTCGGCGCCGCTCTGCAGCAGCCAGGTGCCATCGCTCTTGTCGAGCTCGGCCAGGAACGAGAGTGCGTCGTTCATCGTCAGCTTTCGTCGAAGGGGGCCGTGGGGCAAGCGCCGCCGCCGAAGAGGCGCTGGGTCTCCGCGCGCAGCACGGGGAGCTGCGCCTCCGCCGCCGCGCGCCCGACCTGCAGCATCTCGTCGAGCGTGGCGAAATCATAGCCGGAGTAGGGATGCGTTTGGGGCTCGATCAGCACGTCGGCGTCGGCGGCGTCGCTGTTGCCCTTCCACCAGCCGAGGACCTCCCACGAGCGCCCGATCACGTCACGGAAGCCGAGGAAACGCTCGAAGCGACGGAGCAGCTTGGCCTGGTCTGCGGCGGCATCCCCGGCCTCGACGGGGGAGGGCAGGACGTTGACAGCGACGCGCAGCCCGCAGCGCTCGCGCGCCAAGAGGTCGATGGGGATGCGGCTGACCAGGGCGCCATCCACCAGGAGGCGGCTGCCGTGCTCCACGGGCGGCAGGGCGCCGGGGATGGCGGCCGTGGCCAGGAGGCCCAGGTCCATGGGGCCCTGATCCAGTACGAACTTCTCGCCGCGCACCAGGTCGCAGGTGACGACCTGCACCCGCCGCGACAGATCCGCGAAGCCACGCCCCGCGCTGATCTCGGCCGCACGCCGCGCCAGAGCCTCACCCGACAGGAAGGACGAGCGTGGCACCCAGCGCACCCTGCGCACCAGCTCGTTGGTTCCGAGGGTGCGCCGCGCCAGGTCGATGGCTGCCGGGGCCGAGCCACCCAGGGCGTAGAGCAGGGCGGTGATGCCGCCGATGCTCGTGCCCGACAGGGTGTCGATGGGCAGGCCCGCCTCCTCGAGCACCGCCAGCACCCCGAGGTGCGCGAAGCCGCGCGCTGCGCCCGACCCCAGGGCCAGGCCCACGAGCCGGCGGGTGCTCCAGCGCGCCAGGCGGTCGAGCAGCGGCACCTGCGCCAGGCTGCGCTCCCCGGCCAGATACGCGGCCACGTCGCCCGCGGGGATGCGGTAGTGCCAGGGGCCAGGCAGTCCCCGGGGCGCCTCGGCCGCGTCGACCAGGGTCACCCGCGCGGCGTGCGCGCGGCCGGGGTCGAGGCGCGCCTCGCCCAGGTTCCAGTCCACGACGGCGTCCCCGGGCTCGAGGCCCGCGGCCAGGTCCGCGTCGGGCGCCGCGTAGAACAGGGTCGTACCGCCGTCGGGCGAGTGGGTCTCGAGCTGCGCGCGCTCCCTCCCCGGCGCCAGCACGACGTGGCGCGCGCCGGGTTCATGGTGCCCGATGGCACGGGCCAGTGCCGCCGCAGAGCCCGCCTCAGCGGCCGTGCTCGCGCTGCGGCAGAAGATGCGCTGGGCGCCGCGCTGCGCGGCCGAGCTCTGCTCGCGCAGGCGCGCCACGACCAGGTGCGTCAGCGCCTCGCCGAGCCCGACCCTGGCCTCGACCAGCTCGAAGAAGTCGCGCCGCGGCAGGACCCAGAGCCGCGTCTCGCCCAGGGCTTCGACTCTGGCCGAGACGGCCAGCCCGGAGAGCAGCGACATCTCGCCGAAGACCTCGCCGGCTCCGAGCACCACGTCCCTCTCGCTGCCGGTGACCACACGCACGGCCCCGGCGGCGACCGCGAACAGCGCGCGCCCCTGGTCGCCCTTGCGCAGCAGCGCCTCGCCCGGCGCGAAGGTCTCGAGCTGCAGGCGTCGCTCGAGCTCGGTCGCCGCGGCCCCGGGCAGGCGCGCGAAGAGCGGGATGTCACGCCAGGCCAGCACGCGGGTCATCCTGCACGGTCCGCTAGGAGAGCTCGAAGTCGACGGTGGGCACGCCACTCGTCTCGTGCGGCCCCAGGACCAGCCTGCCGCGCCCCTCGAGGCGCAGCTCGTCGCGGCGCACGTAGCGCGGGCGGCCCGTCCCGCTGCACACGCACGAGCCGTTGGTGGACAGGTCGACGAAGAAGAAGCCACGCTTGCGTAGCTCGACGCGCCCGTGGACGCGGGAGACGATGGGGCTGTCGATCACCAGGTCGCAGTTCTCGTCGCGTCCCAGGGTCAGCGAGGGGCGCGCCGGGCCGACGCGCGTGCGCTCGCCGGCGGAGACGAGCTCGAGCGTGGGCACCCTCTGGGTCCCGTGGGGTAGCCCGGAGGTCTCCTGCCCGTCGACCAGGACCGTGGCCCCGGGTCCGAAGATCAGCTCGAACACGCGCGTGGGTCGGTCGCGCCCCTTGAGCAGGGTCGAGTCGACGAAGCGCGCCATGATGTCTCCGTCCGCGAACTCGGCCAGGGTCTCCTCGGTGGTCAGGACCTGCTGGGCCTTGGCCATCGAGGCCACGCGCTTGGCGAGATAGACCGTGTCGCCGAAGACCCGGGCTCCGTCGAGCACCACGGGGCCATGGTGGAAGCCGATGCGCAGGCGTACGAAGATCGGCAGGTCCGTGCCGTCCGCCGCGCACTGCACCGCGTCCTGGGCATCGAGGGCGGCCTGGACCATGGCGCCCACACCCTCGAAGACGCAGAACAGCTCGTCGCCGATGCGATCGACGACCTGCCCGTCACGGGCTTCGATGCAGCTGCGCACCAGGTCGAGAGCGCGCAGGACCACCTCCCGCGCGCGGGCGTCCCCCAGCTCACGGTACAGGCGCGTGCTGTCGGCCAGGTCGGCGAAGAGGGCACCGCGCCGAGCCTGGCACGGCCCTCCGGCCTGCGCCTCAGCCTGGGTCTCCTTGGCCATCGAACCGTCGAGGTTAGCAGCCCGGGCCGCGGGGCGCGATTCAGCGCCAGACCAGAAACTCGAGGCCGTAGCCCTGCTCCGAGCGGCGCACCACGATCAGGTCCTCGAGGCCGTCGCCGTCGAGGTCCCGGGACAGGAGCTGGGGCGTGCGCTCGTCGTCGCCCTGGGGCGCGTCGCTCAGGGGCCGCACCAGGGTCGGGGGGCGCCCGGCGCAGGCCTCGCGCAGGAGCGCGCCCTCCGCCACCCGGAAGGTGGCCGGGTCGCTCAGGTCGATCTTGCGCCGTCCGCCGTCGCCCTGGCGGTCGAGGTCGTCGAGGATCAGGGCCTCGATCCAGGCCATCGCCGCGCCGCCCTCGCGCGGCAACTCGGGAACGCCCGCCAGGGGCGGGTCGATGTGGACCACCAGGCGTCCGTCGATCAGGTCGACCACGTCCGCGGCCCCTGGGCCCAGGCGAAAGCGCCGCGCGGGCACGGCGAAGTCGCTCTCCATCTGGGCCTCAATCTCGTCGCTGCGCCCCTCGAAGGAGGCCAGGCGCGGGATGGCCAGGTCGACCCCCTGGCGCCGGGTCGGGCGCTTGGTGAAGACGATGCGCTCGTCTGCGCCGGTGTCATCGGTCGCGACGCTCTTGCCCGTCGCGACGTTCTCGTAGGTGTAGAGGTCGAACTCGAGAGTGCCCGGGAAGATCAGCCAGCGCAGGATGCGTGCCAGGGAGAGGCCCTCGCTGCGCAACAGCTGCAGGTCCTCGCGCCCGTCGCCGTCGACGTCGCGCAGGAAGAAGAAGAGCACGTTGCCGCTCGAACGCAGGACCTGGGTCGCGCGCCCGACGGGACCCCGCGCCGCACCGCCCAGGTAGACGCGCAGGGAGCCGCCGACGCGCAGCACAAGGTCGCTCGGCGCCACGCCGTCGAGGTCCGCGACGCGCCAGTCGACGCCGCGCCCGGCGTGGGTCAAGAGGTCCGAGAACTGGATCCCGTCGAGCTTGGGCAGCTCCGCCTCGAGGGCCGCGAGGTCGAGGGTCCAGCTGGGGATCGGGGACAGGATGCCGCCCGGAGCGAGGTGGAAGTGCACTTCGCGCTCGAGGCGCGAGACGAGGTCGGTGTGCCCGTCGCCGTCGATGTCCTCGGTGCGCACCCAGGGCAGGCGCACGCTCTGGCCGACCTTGGCCCCCGCACGCTCGGGGTTGCCGACGCGGGTCTCGACCGACGACTCGTAGGCCACCACCAGGGGAGCGGCGTAGGAGCAGCCCGCCGCATCGGGGTCCTGGGCCAGGTAGATCGCCAGGCTGTCCGGGCTCGGGATCACCAGGACGCCCCGCCCGTCGCCGTAGACCTCGCGCACGACGACGACCTAGCGCCTCCCGCGGGGCAGGTCGGCGCTGTCCGCGAGCACCACGCGCGTGGCG
>JAJFFA010000124.1 GCA_021776885.1 Planctomycetota bacterium | reverse complement strand
ATCGGGGCTGACCAGCTCGACGGCCCAACCGGCCAGGGGCTGGTTGGAGGCGTCGACCACGTCGACGATCAGGGGCAGGGCCGGGGTCACTGTCGGGCTCCAGGGCGCGTCGGCCCCCGGGGTCACGACGACCCGCGAGGTGGCGACCAGGGAGTCGTCGATGGGGGACTGGGCGATGACCCGGTGCTCGCCGGGGTCGAGGGCTTCGAGGCGGTAGGCGCCGCTGGCGTCGGCGACGACCTGGCGCTCCACGTTGGTCCACACCGGTTCGACGCGCACGATCGCGCCCGGCACGGGCACGCCCAGGGCCGCGGTGACCACGCCGGCGATGGCGCCGCCCTCGGTCAGGGTCAGGGTCGTGTCGTGGGTCGCTTGATTCCCCGCGTCTTCGAAGACGGCGGTGATCGCGTAGCCGGCCTTCTCGACCCGCACCATGTGGCTGCCCGGCTCCAGACCGGAGATCTCGAAGTGGCCGTTCGCGTCGGCCAGGGCGGTCAGGGGCGGGCGTGTGGCCAGGGTGCCGTCCGGGCGCTCGTGGGAGAACCAGGCGGGGGTGCCGACGGCCACGAAGGGCTCGGACACGGGCATGTCCGCGGCGTCGACCACGTCCCCGCGCAGGGTCAGGTCGGGGCCACCGAGGAAGAGCTCGATGCGCGCCGGGCGGTTCTCGGGCGAGACCCAGATCAGCTCCGAGCTGATGCGACCCGCAGCCTGGGCACGCAGCCCCACGCGCAGCCCGAGGCTGGGGATGGGAGGCGGGGCGAGCAGGTCCGTGGGGTAGATCACGAGGGGCGCGGAGCCGTCCGCGAGACTGGTGGCGCGCACCTCTCCGGCGTCGTACATCCACGAGGCCAGCAGGCCATCGGCGCTGGCGACCGTGACCTCGGCGCCCTGGAAGGGGGCACCGCTGTCGTCGAGCACGAAGACGCCCAGCACGCCGAGGCTGGCCGCGCCGCCGCCGCCCGACGCGCCTGCGCCGGAGCCGGGGGCCGTGCTGCTGGAGTTCGAGGCGGCGGCCGAGGAGCGCTCGGTGCGCGGCGTGCGGTCCGTGCCGCGGCCCGCGCTCTCGGGTGCGCTGCGCTCGCGACTGCCCGACTGGAACGCAGCCAGGGGCGAGCTCAGGTTGATGCCGCCACCCAGGGCGTTCCAGGCCATGGCGCCGACCCCGAGGGTCAGGGCGGCCGTCCAGACGAAGGGGCTGGCGAAGATCGAGGATCCCCCGGCCTTGGCCGTCGCGGCGACCGCGGGACCGGCGGAGGCCGGGGCGCCGAGGTCCGCGGGCCCGAGCTTGGCGGCGATGACCAGTGCCGAGCACCACTCCTCGCGGGCACCCTGGTAGGCGCCGTCGAGCTCGCCGCGCAGCTTCTCGAGGCCGCGCTGCAGCTGGCTGCGGATCGTGTTCACCGAGCGGCCCAGCTCTTCCGCGATCTCGCGCGGCGACAGGTCGTCGACGAAGCGCATCATCACGACCGAGCGGTAAGGTTCGCTGAGTTCGAGGACCTTGTAGGCCACCTGCTGGCGGATGTCGGTCAGCTCGACGTCGGCGTGGGTCGACGGCGCGACCGGGTTGCGGGCCGCGGCGAACTCGCGCTGGACGCGGCGTTCGCGCGTGCGCTCGCTGCGCAGGACCCGGGAGCGGACGACCGTGCGCAGCCAGCCGCGCACGTTGTCGCCGTGGCGCGGCGGGCGCTGGAGCGCCGTGAGGTAGGTCTCCTGGACCAGGTCGTGGGCGGTCTGCTCGTCGCGCACGAGGCTGCGCGCAATTCCGTGCAGGAACCCCTGGTGCTGGAGCAGGTCTTCGCAAGTGGGAGGAGGAGTCATGGGAGGTGCGCCACGCGGCCGTGGGTGCGCGGCAGGCCATTTCGAGAGGAAGGCCGCCCGGCTTTCCGGGTGGACCTGGTGGGTCGGAGCCCCCTGGGCGGACGCTGGAAACACCTTCCTGGCATTAGGAAGACGACTCCAATCCGACGTCTCTAGGCTATCCCACGGTCTGGAAAGTCGCCCGATCAAACCCATTAATGGGGGCGGCCACCTGGAGCCCCGCTGCGGGTACCATCCCCGGCCCGAATCCAGGCCCGAATCCCGGCGTCCGTTCCCGCTGGGCGAGCCGCCAACGCCCCTCCTCCCCCGCCGTAGAGGGGAGCCGACCCCCACTCCCCCCGGCCCCGGACCCCCTTTTCTCCATGACCGAGACCGAGACCCCGTCCGTCCCCGACGCCGACCGCATCCGCAGCGCAAGCGCCTGGACCCAGGAGCTCTCGACGGCGCTGGGAGAGGTCATCGTGGGCCAGGATTCCCTGGTGCGCAGCCTGCTCGTGGGTCTCCTGACGGGGGGGCACGTGCTCCTCGAGGGGGTCCCCGGCCTGGCCAAGTCCCTGGCCGTCTCCAGCCTGGCCCAGGCCGTCCACGGCAGCTTCACGCGCCTGCAGTTCACCCCGGACCTGCTCCCTTCGGACCTCCTGGGCACCGAGATCTACAACGCCCGGGACGCCACGTTCAGCGTCCGCAAGGGCCCGGTCTTCTCCAACTTCGTCCTGGCCGACGAGATCAACCGAGCTCCGGCCAAGGTGCAATCCGCCCTGCTCGAGGCGATGCAGGAGCGCCAGGTCTCCATCGGCGGCGAGACCTTCGAGCTGCCGCGCCCGTTCCTGGTCCTCGCCACCCAGAACCCCCTCGAGCAAGAGGGCACGTACCCCCTGCCCGAGGCCCAGCTGGACCGCTTCGCCCTCAAGGTGCTGGTCGACTACCCGCGGCGCGACGAGGAGCTCTCGATCCTCAACCGCATGGGCCGCACCAGTCCCTCCCTCGGCGTGCGCACGGTGGTGGATCTGGCCCAGGTCGAGGCCTCGCGCGACCTGATCGACGAGATCGTCCTGGACCCCAAGCTAGCCGAGTACATCGTCGATCTGGTCGTGGCCACGCGCGACCCCAAACAGGCCGGCCTGCGCGAACTCGAGGGGCGCATCCAGTACGGCGCCTCGCCCCGCGCCACGATCTGGCTGGCCCTCGCCGCCCGGGCCCACGCCTTCCTCGAGGGCCGCGGCTACGTCACGCCCAGCGACATCAAGAGCGTCGCCCTCGAGGTGCTGCGCCACCGCGTCGTACCGACCTACGAGGCCGAGGCCGAGGGGCTGGACGCGGACGTGCTCGTGCGCCGCGTGCTGGAGACCGTGGCGGTGCCCTGAGGTGCTGCGCCGACCTGTGTAAGAACAGGGGGCGGCCCCACCCGGCAAGATAAGGACCGCCCCCAAACAACCGGATCCACGTCCGGACAGCCCATGAATGCCGTCATCGAGAGGTGCGTTGGCGGCGAATGACAAACTTCCTCGAACCCCAAGACCCCCGGACCCCGCGCCTCCCGACCCCGTCCGCATGACCGCAGCCCCTCGTGAGCCCAGCGGGACCCTGCTCGTCCCCGAACTGATGGCGCGCGTGCGCCAGATCCACATCCGCACGCACCGCCTCGTCAACACGGCCCTGTCCGGAGGCTACCGCTCCACCTTCCGTGGCCAGGGGATCGAGTTCGAGGAGGTGCGCCCGTACCAGCCCGGGGACGACGTGCGCGCCATCGACTGGAACGTCACCGCGCGCACCGGCGAGGCCTTCATCAAGACCTTCCGCGAGGAGCGCGAGCTGACCCTCGAGCTGCTGGTCGACACCGGCCTGCCGATGGACTTCGGCAGCCGGACCTGGACCAAGCGCGAAGCGGCGGCGCAGATCGCCGCGTTGATCTCCTTCGTGGCGATCGAGCACCAGGACCGGGTCGGGCTGACCCTGTTCGGCGCGGAGCCCGGGCTGCACATCCAGGCACGCAAGGGGCCGGGGCACGTCCTGCGTGTCGTGCGCGAGGTGATGGCGGCGCCCGTCTCGGAGGCGCGTTCGAACCTGGAAGAGGTCCTGTCCCACGAGGAGCGCACCCTGCGCCGGCGCAGCATCGTGTTCCTGATCAGCGACTTCGTCTCGGCCGTCCCGCGCCAGCGCGGCGCCGAGCAGGACTGGACCGACTCCCTGGCGCGCCTCGCCCGGCGCCACGACGTGATCGCGGTGCGCATCGTCGATCCCTTCGAGGAGGCCCTGCCCGAGGCCGGCGTGCTGC
The DNA here is from genome assembly GCA_021776885.1 of Planctomycetota bacterium. Classification (GTDB taxonomy): domain Bacteria; phylum Planctomycetota; class UBA1135; order UBA1135; genus JAJFFA01. The sequence continues at coordinate 5,144 of JAJFFA010000124.1, read as the reverse complement.
AGCTCGACGAGCTCGGTGGGCGCCGGCGACTCGAGGTGGATACGCGCTCGGCGGCGGTGCGCGACGACTGGTCGCGGCGCGCGATGGAGCGTCGCGAGCACCTGCGCGCGGTCTTCGACCGCGCCCGCGTCGACTGGATCGACCTGCGCCTCGACCACGACCTGGCGGACCCCATCGTGCAGTTCTTCCGGCGCCGTGCCCTGCGCCATGGGGGGCGGGGATGATCGCTCTCGTGTTGGTTCTGGCGGCCGCGGCGTGGATGCAGGCGCCGGTAGAGGTCGGCGGACCTGCGGTTGAGGTCGGTAGCACGCCGGGCCTGGTGCTCGAGCCGCGCCCGAGCGGCGTGGCCATCGGCCAGCCCGTCGAGTGGATCCTGCGCGTGCCCCACGCGCCGCGCGAGCGCGTGCGCCTGGCGACCGAGCCGCCCCTGATCGAGTCCCTCGAAGCCTCCTGGGCCGTGGTCGCCGGGCCCGACGAGCGCCGCGGCCGGGGGGACGGGGACGAGGCCTGGACGGAGTTCGTCTGGACCTTGCTGGCCCTGGAGGGCGGCGAGCGCACGCTCCCCGCCCCGGCCGTCGCCTTCGAGGACGGGCGCGTCGTGTCGGCGAGCGTCGCCTCCCTGCGCGTCGCGGGGGCCCTGGCCGATGGCGAGGACGCGCCCCGCGCCCTGCCCGACTTCCACGACATCGAACCCCGTCCGCGGCTCTCGATCCGGCCGGCCATCGCGGTGCCCCTCGTGGCGGCGCTCCTGGCCCTGGGAGCCCTGGGCTTCCTGGTGCGCCGGCGCCAGCGCGAGGGCGAGCACCAGCCCACCGCCATCGACCGCTTCCTGCAGCTCAGCAGCCAGCGCGCCGAGCTGGCGGATGACGCGAGCGCGATCCGCGAGCTGGTGCGCGAGCTGACCCTGCTCGTGCGGGGCACGGTCGACGCCCGGGCGGGGGTGCAGTGCGCCGGGCTGTCCGACCAGGAGTGGCTCGCGCAGCAGGGCGCTTCCGAGGGCGAGCTGGCACAGTTCCTGACCGCGGCCGAGGGCGTCAAGTACGCGGGCGGCAGACCCACGCCCTTTGCCATCGCCGAGCTGTTCGAGTCCGCGCGCAGCCTGCTCGAGGACCTGGCCGACGAGCATCAGGAGCACGCGGCATGAGTCCCATCGCGCTCCAGCAGGACGCGGTCGAGCCGGTCAGCACCGCCGTCGCGCGGCTGCCCCTGTGGGGCGACCTGGCCCTGGCCGACCCCTGGTTCCTCGTGCTCGTGCCCGTGGGGCTCCTGGCCCTGTGGCACGGACGCCGCCGCGCGCGCCACGCGGCGGCGCGGGTGCCCCTCGTCCCCTTGGCGGAGGGCGAGCCCCTGGCGCGCTCCCTGGCCCAGCGCCTGGCCTGGATCGTGCCCGTGCTGCAGCTCGCGGCCCTGGTCCTGGCCAGCCTGGCCCTGGCCCGACCCCTGCGCGGCAACGTCGAGCTGACCAGCACGACCGAGGGCATCGACATCTGCCTCGTCATCGACCGCTCGAGCTCGATGGAGTTCCAGGAACGCCCCGGGGCACCCACGCGCTTCTCGGTGGTCAAGGAGGTCGTGGGTGACTTCGCGGCCCGGCGCATGACCGACCGCGAGGGCGCGGCGGACAACGTGGCGATCGTCAGCTTCGCGCTCTATCCGCAGCTCTTGCTGCCGTTCACCCTCGACGTCGATGCCCTGGGCGGAGTCCTGGAGGCGCTCGAGACGGAGAAGAGCCGTGAGCTCGACGCCACCGGCATCGGCGTGGCCCTGGCCAAGGCGACGAGCCTCCTGCGCGAGAGCCAGGCCAAGTCGCGCATCGTGGTGCTCCTGACCGACGGCCTCGAGAACGTCGAGGCGATCCAGCCCATCGAGGCGGCGCAGCTCGCCGCCGAGGAGGGCATCAAGGTCTACACGATCTTCGCCGGGCCCAAGGTAATCGTGCGCCGCGGCCTGTTCGGCGACCGCAGCGAGATCCCCATCGACACGCGCGAGCTCGAGCGCGTGGCCGAGTTGACCGGCGCGCGCTTCTACCACGCGGAGCGCAAGGAGGACCTGGCCCAGGTCTATGCCGAGATCGAGGGGCTCGAGCGCACCGAGCGCGAGGAGAGCCGCTTCGCCGAGAACTACGACCTGTACCCGACCCTGCTCCTGCCGGCCCTGCTGGCCTACCTCCTGGCCGTGCTCTCCGCGGCCACCTGGGCCAGGAGGTTGCCGTGACCAGCGCCCTCGGCTTCGAGTTCCTGCGCCCCGAGCTGGGGCTCGGCCTGTGCGCCGCGCCCCTGGCGCTGCTGGCCGGGCTGCTGGCCCTGCGCGCGCGCCGCGCCGCCCGCCGCAGGCTGGTCGAGGCGCGGCACGAGTCGCGCTTCCTGTCGGGTTTCTCGGCCACCCGCGCGCGCCTGCGCGTGCTGCTGGCGGCGGCGAGCCTGCTCTTCCTGGCCCTGGCCTTGATCGGACCCGTGCGTGGCTTCGGCCTGCGCGAGGTGCGCCGTGCGGGCCTCGACCTGGTGGTGTGCCTCGACACCTCGCGCTCGATGCTGGTGCAGGACCTGCGCCCCGATCGACTGGGTCGCGCCAAGCGCGAGATCGGTCTCCTGCTCGACCGGCTCGAGGGGGACCGCGTCGCGCTGGTGGCCTTCTCGGGGGACGTGCGCAACGTCGCGCCCCTGACCCGCGATCGCGAGACGCTGCGCTGGTTCCTCGAGGGACTCTCGCCCGACGACAACCTGCGCGGCGGCACCGACATCGGCGGAGCCCTCGAACACGCCCTGGGGCTGTTCGACGGCCGCACGGGCGCCCACGAGGCGATCGTGCTCTTGACCGACGGCGAGGACCTGGAGGGCAAGGGCTTCGAGGTGGCGCAGGAAGCCGCGGCCCTGGGCATCCGCATCTACGTCGTCGGCATGGGCACGGAGGGCGGCGGCAAGATCCCGGCCGGGACCACCGCCGACAGCGTGCGTGGCGGCTTCGTGCGCGAGGCCAACGGCAACGAGGTGGTCAGCCGGCTCGACGGCAGCACCCTCGAGTCGATCGCCGCCGAGACAGGCGGCGCCTACCTGGCCGCCGCGCGCAGCGCCCTGCCCCTCGAGGAGATCTACGAGAAGCGCATCTCGCGCCTCGAGGGTCGCGTCTACGAGGACGGCATGGAGCGCGTACCCCATGACCGCTATCAATGGGCGCTGGTCCTGGCGCTCGTCTGCATGTTGCTCGACACCTCCCTGCGCGAACGGTCGCGCGGCGGACGCTCACGAGGACCCATCGCATGATCGCTTCGTTGTTCTTGGCCCTGTTCCCCGCCCCGCTGCAGGGCGCACCCGTTGCCTCGCCCGCCGAGCTCGATCCGGCGCCCGATCCGGCGCCGGCGCCCGAGCCCTACGACGGCGGCTACTACGACGGCATGCAGGAGCTCTACGCGAAGTCGCGCGCGGGAGACCTCGCCGGCGCCCAGCAGATCGGCGAGTCGCTCCTGGCGGAGGGACGCGTCGAGCGCTGGCGCACGCAGCTCGAGGAGTTCTCGGGCGGGCGCTCCGAGCTGCTCCTCGCTCCCCTGCGCGGTCCCCTGGCGTGGCTCGGAGTCGAGACCTCCAGTGCGGCGGACCGCGCCGAGGTGCACTATGCCCTGGGGCTGGCGCAGGCGGCGGCCGGTGTCGCCAGCGAGGCCGACCAGCGCTTCGAGCGAGCGCGGGTGGTCGCCGGCGGTCCGGGCGACGTGCGCCTGGACGCGACCTACGCCCTGGGTACCCTCGACCTCATGCTGGGGGAGACCTTCCGCCAGCGCATCCCGGAGATCGCCGAGAAGCTCGGCCTGCCGCCCCCGCCGCCGCCCGCGCCCGCCGCGCCGACCGGGGGCGGCGCCGAGCCCGAGCCGCCGCCCGATCCGATCGACCTCGCGCGCAGCGCCTACTCGATGGCGCGCGAGCACCTGATCGAGCGCCTGCGAGCCGACTGGCGCGACGCGGACGCGCGCGCCAACGCCGAGCTCTGCGTGCGTCGCCTGCGTGAGCTGGATGAGCTCGAACGCCAGCGCGAGGAGCAGCAGCAGGAGAACCAGGACCCGCAGGAGTCGGACGAGAAGCAGGACTCGGAGGACCAGCAGGACCAGGAGCAGGATCCGTCCGAGGACTCGGAGAACCAGGACGAGAGCCAGAAGGACGACGAGAGCGAAGAGGACGAGGAAGAGCCCAAGCAGGACGAAGAGCCCCAGGAGGACGAGTCCGAGGAAGAGGAGCAGCAGCAGGAGCCCGAGCCCAAGGAGGGCGAGGAGCAGGAGGCCGTGCTGACCCAGGAAGAGGTCAAGCGTCTCTTGCAGCGCCTCGCGGAGCTGGAGGAGAAGGGCGAGGAGATCCGTGAACGCTTGCAGCGCGTGCGCCGCGAGCGCGTGGAGCGGGACTGGTGATGCGCGCAATGCTCTGGCTCGTCGCCGCGCTCCTGAGCCTGGGAGCCGCGGGCCCCGCTGCCCAGAACGGACCGGCGGTCAGTGCCCTCTTGACCAGTGGAGTGGTCAAGCTCGGGGGCAACGTCAGCCTGCAGGTCACCGTCGAAGGCGCGACGAATGCCCAGATCGTGGCCCTGCCCGAGGTCGAGGGGCTGTCGATCGGCCCCGTCGGCTCGCCGGCGTCCGAGATCGTGTCCACCATCCGTGGCGGCCGGCGCACGGTGCAGCGCACCCTGCGCTGGAGCATCCCGGTGCGGCCCCTGGCCCTCGGTGAGTACGAGGTCCCGCCGCTGACCCTCTCGATCGACGGCACCCAGGTGCGCACCCGCGGCGAGCTGGTCGTGAAGGTGGTGCAGGACCTGCGCGGCGAGGAGCTGGGCTTCTTCGAGATCGTCGACGCCCCCGAAGTGGTCTACGAGGGTGAGCCCTTCGTCATCGACCTGCAGTTCGGCTGGGATCAGGCGCTCGAGGTCTCGACCATCCAGCTGCGTCTGCCCTGGTGGGGCAACCTGCCCGGCACGATCGAGCTGCGCCAGGACCCGCGCAACATGGGTGGGCGCTGGCTCGAGTTGCCGCTCAACGGCCGGCGGCGGGTGGCGGTCGAGGAGCTCAGTCCGCGTACCCGCGGCGGCAGCCCGTTCCGCTGCTTCCAGCTGCGCCGCAGCTTCCTGGCCACGCGCTCGGGCAAGCTCGAGCTGCCCACCAGCGTGTTCGA
>JAJFFA010000123.1 GCA_021776885.1 Planctomycetota bacterium | reverse complement strand
GCGCCCGCTGTCTGGCCGGCTTCCACGCCCCCAGCGTCTGGCGCGGCCGGCTGCACGACGTCGAGCTGCCCTTCAACCGCTACTGGCACGTGGCACGCAACTTCCGCGCCCTGGCCGGGGGCGAGACGGGCAGCGACGTGCAGCCGGGCGAACTGGTGCCCTTCCGCATCGACCATGCCGTCGCCGAACGGGTCGAGGCCTTCCTGGAGGAGCGCGCGCCGGGGGGCCCCCGCGCCCCCCAGGTCCGTCTCAAACCCAACGCCGGCAGCCTGTCCCTCGAGCGCCGCTGGCCGCGCGAGCGCTTCGCCGACCTCGCCCGACGCCTGCTCGAGGGCGGCCTGCCCGATCTGCCGGGCAGCCCCACCGTGGCCCTGATCGGCACGGCGGCCGAGGGCCCGGTCAGCGCCGAGGTCGCCAGTCTCATCGGGCCGCCGGGCTCGCCCCTGCGCGCGTCCGTCCTCGACCTGGCCGGGGGCCTGGACGTGGCCGAGCTGTGCGCCCTGCTCGCCCGCGCCGACCTGGTGGTCAGCAACGACAGCGGCCCGATGCACATCGCCGCCGCCCTCGGCGCTCCCACCCTGGGCCTCTTCGGCCCCGAGACCCCGGTCATGTACCGGCCCCTGGGCGAGACCGTCGACGTGCTCTGGGAGCCTCCGGTCTGCAGCCCGTGCATCAACGTGCACGACGGCAAGCGCTCGACCTGCATCCACGGGCGCCCGGAGTGCCTGATGAACCTCGACGTCGAGCGCGTGCACGAGCGCGCCCTGACCCTGGCCGAGCGCGCCCAGCTCGGGACCCTGCGTCCGCGGCCCAGGGCCGAGCCGCAGCACGGGTCGCGCTTCACTGGGGCAGCAGGAACTGCACGACCTTCTCGGTCTCCCCGATGATCAGGAGCTCGGCCTCGTGCCGCTTCATGTTCATCTGGTTGGCCCAGGCCGCGAGCCGCACGGCGTGCGGGTAGTAGTTGCTGGTCACCGTGCGCGTGGTCGAGCTGCCCGAGCTGGCCGTCGTCACACCGGAGTCCGAGGTGCGCGGCGAGCCGGCGCCCGAGCCGCTCGACTTGGCTGAGCCGCTCTCGCTGAACTGCTCGAAGGCGATCGGCTCGGCGCTGAACTCCTCGAGCACGAAGTCGACGATCAAGGCGTACTCACGCGGCTTCGAGGCGTTCGAGACGCCGATGCCGGCCAGTCCCCCCACCGCGGCACCGGCAGCCGCCCCGGCCAGGTAGTTGTCCGTCGCGTCGGCCACCAGCACCCCGGTCCCGATGCCGGTCGCCGCACCGGCGATCCAGCCCATCTTGTTCGCCACGTCCAGGCCGCCCGTCTCCGGGTTGACCTCGTCGAAGAACTTCACCTGCCCACGCAGGCGCACCTTGGCCTCCTGCGGGTTCGTGGTCACGGTCCAGCCCTGGGCACGAGCCGCCTCGGCGATCAAGGGCTGCAGGTCGAGCCCCGAGCCCGACAGGTCGCGGAAGGAGAGGTAGACCTGCTTGTCCTCGGGCGCCAAGGGCTCGAGCTGCGGCGGCTCGATGGGCCAGTGCACCCCCGAGCGAGCGCTGGCGTACTTGTTGGCCGTGACCTTGCCCAGGCCACGTGAGACGGCGGTGCAGCTGACGCTGCCGAACAGGGCCAGGGCAACCAGGATGAGGGCGCGCGGTCGAGTCAGTTGCATGTTCAGTTCCATTGGGCTTCAGCGGAGAACCCGCGGCCCGGATAGGCTGCGGAGTCCCACAGGGGTGCCGCGCCCCGAAGACCCACGCGGATTCCCGAAAAGAAACCGGTCCCCAGCCCTGCGCGTCCTGCTCCTGAACCCCCCGTCCCACTCGGTCGTCGTGCGGGACTACCTGTGCTCGAAGACGAGCAAGTCGGGCTACCTCTTCCACCCGATCGACCTGGTGCTGCTCTCGGGCTCGCTGGCGTCCGAGCACGACGTGCACGTGCTCGACGCCGTGGCGGAGGACCTCGACGCGGACCAGGCCCACGCCCGCATCGAGGCCCTGGCCCCCGAGGTCGTCGTCAGCCTGGTCGGCTCCGTGTCGTGGCCCGAGGACCGCGCCTTCCTGGCCGAGCAGGCGCGCCGCGGGCGCCGCGTCGTGGCCACGGGCGACGTCCTGCACGAGGCCTCCGAAGAGCGCCTGAGAGAGGAGCCCTGGATCGAGGCCGCCCCCCACGCCTTCGCGAACGACGACCTCCTGCGCTACCTGGGCGGCGAGCGCGAGGAGCTCGAGGACATGACCCTGCGCGATGCACAGGGCACCCCGCGCCACCTGCGCGTCGGCGCGCGCCACAAGCGCCGCGGCGAGTACCGCGTCCCGCGCCCGCGGCACGAGCTCTTCCCCACCCACGGCTACCGCTTCCCCTTCGCGCGCTCGCAGCGCTTCGCGACCCTGCTGACGGACTTCGGCTGCCCCTACCCGTGCACCTTCTGCGTGATCGGCACCCTGGGCTACCGCACGCGCCCGGTCGCCGACGTGCTGGAGGAGATCGACCACCTGCGCGCCGCGGGCACGCGCGAGCTGTTCGTGATGGACCAGACCTTCGGCGTGCAGCGCGAGCGCGCCCTCGAGCTGTGCGCCGCCCTCGAACAGCGCGGCGACCTGTCCTGGACGACCTTCACGCGCCCCGACACCGCCACCGACGAGCTCCTCGGCGCCATGCGCCGCGCCGGCTGCCACACCCTGATCCTGGGCATCGAGAGCGCGGACGACGCCCTCCTGGCGCGCTACAAGAAGGGCTACGACACGAACGTCACGCGCGCCGCCGTGGGGCGCGCCCAGGCGGCAGGGATGGCGGTGGTCGGCACCTTCGTGATCGGCCTGCCCGAGGAGTCCGAGGCCTCCCTCGAAGCCTCCCTGGCCTTCGCCCTCGAGCTCGAGCTCGACTTCCTGTCCCTGAACATGGCCGTGCCGCGCTTCGGCACGCCCTTCCGCGCCGAGCTCCTGGGCCTGGGCCTGGTGGACCCCACCGAGCTGGTGATGGACCAGGGCGGCGCCAGCGCCTTCCTGCCCACGCGCACCCTCGACCGCGACGCCATGCTGGCCCTCAAGCGCAAGCTCGTGCGCCGCTTCTATCTGCGCCCGAGCTGGATCCTGCGCCGCCTGCGCCGGGTCTCGTCGTGGTCCGAGCTCGCGAACCATGCCAGCCAGGGCTGGGCACTCCTGCGCGCCAACCTGGGCCCGCGCTGAGCGGCGCAGCCCGCGGATTCATCGGATTCGGTACGTGGCGGCGGGAGCCCTCTCCCCTGGGGAGGCATGCACGTTCCCCACCTGGCCCATCTCGCCCTCTTCCTGTCCTCCGCCAGCGCCCTGCCCGCCTCCGCGGACCCGGCCGGCCCCTGCGTCGAACACGTCGCCGCCTACACCCGCAGCGCCCACCAGGCCGACGCCGTGCGCCGCGTGCTCGCGCGCTACGAGCCCCTGCTCGAGGCCCTGCCCCTGGGCTTCCTCGCCCACACCCGGCTGGCGGACGGCCAGCTCGAGCTCGAATTCGACTTCGACGGTCGCTCGACGCGTCAGGTGGAAATCGGCGGCGATCCGTACTGGGTCC